>AXYY01000014.1 GCA_000485475.1 Candidatus Ancillula trichonymphae ImTpAt | reverse complement strand
TAACGGGCGCAGTAATCAAATTCTCCTTGGTCATGACATCGCGTACAAAAGTTGTAGAATAGTCATTCGCGCGGACAAACCGCAAGTCTCGATTGGTAATAATTCCAACTAGGCGGTTGTCAGAATTCACAACTGGTAGACCGGAAACCCTGTATTTACCGCACAACGAGTCCAGTTCCAAAATGCTCGCATCAGGAGAAACTGTCACAGGGTTGCTAATCATTCCAGACTCCGAACGCTTCACGTAGTCAACCTGCATGGCCTGATCTTCAATTGACAGGTTCCTATGCAGAACACCAATTCCGCCCAGACGAGCCAGCGCAATCGCCATTCGCGACTCTGTCACCGTGTCCATAGCAGCAGAAAACAGCGGTATTTTTATGCTGATGTTGCGCGTTAACCTCGTAGTCGTATCAACTTCACTAGGAATAACCTCAGTAAGCCCAGGAAGTAAGAGAAGGTCGTCGTATGCGTATCCCTCAAAACCAAACTTGTTATCAGTAAGCATCAGACAACCTTCCCATATATTTCAACTTAAGAATTAGATTATTATTGCCAGTATGTCGCGAGCAGATAGTATTAAATATTCCTCACCGTCATACTTTACTTCAGTTCCACCATATTTCGAATATAGCACCTTGTCCCCTGGCTTAACATCTAATTCAATGCGCGTACCATTCTCAAAGCGACCGGGCCCAACCGCCAAAACTTCACCCTCAAGTGGCTTTTCCGCAGCAGCTTCAGGCAAAACCAAGCCAGAAGCTGTCGTCGTTTCAGGCTGAGCTATCTTTATAACTACTTTGTCTTCCAATGGTTTAATTGGTACTGTCATGATAATTCTCCTTCTACTTAAACTTATCAGCTACATTATACTACAACTTCTTGAGTTTTGCAAGTAGGCTCAAACTAAGCAAAATCTAAAGAGGTCTATTGTCATGCTTGCGCGAGATTGTCTGCACCTTTTTATTTTTTAGCAGGTCAAGTGATTCAATTATATACCGTCTAGTGTCGCACGGAGATATTTCCGCATCTAGCGCACCTTTTTTTAAGGACAACCTCGTATTTATGGCTTCTCTTGTGTATTCGTCGATGAGTTCACGGCGCAGTTTTTCAACATCTTCTCCGTTGTCCTTCGCTTGTTTCAGGCGCCGTTTGTGCACGATTTGCACCGCACCTTCAGCGCCTAAAACTGCAATCTGCGCATTTGGCCAGGTCAGATTTATGTCTGCACCGATTTCTTTCGAGCCCATAACTATATACGCACCTCCGTAGGCCTTACGTAAAACAACTGTTATCAGAGGAACAGTTGCAGTTGCGTACGCGGTAATCACTTTTACTCCACGCCGTATAATTCCTGAGCGCTCCTGTGCAATTCCAGGTCTATATCCGGGCACATCAACAAATGTTACAATACTGATGTTGAACGCATCGCAGAACTGCACAAATCTTGCTATTTTTTCGGACGCGTCAATATCTAAGGTGCCCGCATTGAACGCTGGTTGATTGGTGATAACTCCAACAGTTCTACCACCGATACGCGCAAACCCCACAACTGCACTCGGAGCAAATAGTTGGTGCACCTCCAGAAACTCTTCGTAATCAACAATTGAATAAATAACATCAAGAATATCGTATGTCGACTTTGTTGACTCTGGTAGAACTGACTCAAGGTACTGTGCATTTTTCTCATCATGCGAAGTGGGCTGGTAGTTATAAACGGTTGGAGTAGTTTGCGAACTTGCAGGTAAAAAACTCAAGAGTACACGTGCGTATTCAATAGCGTTCTCGTCACTATCCGCCATGTGGTGAGAAACTCCTGAAATCTCGGAGTGCATGCGCGCTCCCCCAAGTTCATCGGCCGTAACGGCCTCGCCGGTGACCGCGCGCACAACATCAGGTCCAGTCACAAACATGTTTGAATTCTGCGCTGTCATGATCACGAAGTCCGTCAACGCTGGACAGTAGACCGCACCACCTGCGCACGGACCAAGTATAAGCGAAATCTGCGGAATTACGCCGGACGCCTGCGCAGTCCTGCGGAAAATGCGCCCGTAGTTGCCCAGCGCCACAACACCTTCTTGAATGCGCGCACCTCCTGAATCAAGCATTGCAACTACTGGAACTCGCTCATCTAGCGCCAAATCAAGCAAGTTGCATATTTTCTGCCCCTCAACTTCGCCAAGCGAACCGCCGTTGATGCTGAAGTCCTGCGCGTAGACACAAACTTTCTGCCCACGTATATTCCCAAAACCTGTGATAACCGCACTTCCTCGAAAATTTTCATCTTCAAGACTTCCGCCCACGAACTGCCCAATCTCAACAAATGTGTCTGAATCCAGCAGCAGATCAATGCGTTGACGCGCAGAAAGCTTCCTCTTTGCCCGCTGCTTCTGAACCGCTAGCGCTTCTGCCTCGTTGGTCTTCTCAGAAAGTATTGACCTGAAATCGACCTTCTGCTTGCGCCTGAACACCAGATTGCGGTTTCTTCTGATATTTTTGTGTACCTTGCTCGCGCGTTTTGTAGCAGTTAAAATTGTAGTTGTTTTTCTTCTGCCCAACAATTTATCAAGTAGCCCCATTACTCAACCCCTTCCTCAGTATTCGCATCAACTTTTAGCGAAATCAACTCTACGCCCGCATTCACGGAATCACTGGACTTAACACTTATCTTCTCAACAACTCCACTTGCACCCGCAACCACGAACTTCTCCATTTTCATGGCCTCGAGTACAACCACCAAGTCACCTTTCTGCACCTTTTGCCCCACTTGAACGGCAACAGAAACAACTATTCCCTGCATTGGACTGATGACCTTTGACGGATCGCTAGCAGAATCTACACCTCTAACTGAACCGGTACTCGCAGCAGACGCACGCCTGGAAAATGACGGACTAACTCGCGGGGCAGTTGCCCTTTGTTGTGAAGTTTGTGACAACTGCTGAGCCAATAATGACGACGGTAGTTTAAGAAGTGTTCGCTTTTTGTTAACCTCAATAACGAACTCCTTATATGTAACTTCATCCTGTCTTTCCTGCATGTTCTGATTTTCTACTTGATCCTCAGTCTCAAGTTGTGGCAGAATCTTGGACTCCAGCCATTTGGTGTGCACTTTGAACTCACCGTCAGTTGCCGTGAAGTCGCCATCATCTAAAACAAGTTCAAACAACCCCTTAGGCGTTGAAATTCCCCCAACTTCAAGTTCCTTTAGCGCCCTCTTCGTGCGTGCGATGGCGGATTCTCGACTACTCGCGGTCACCACAATCTTGGCAATCATCGAGTCGAAGTCAGTCGTCACAACATCTCCAAGTTCAACCCCCGCTTCCAGACGCACTCCGAGCCCAGTAGGCCACTGCAAATGCGTCAGAATTCCAGAAGTTGGAGTCATGTTCGCGTGCGGGTTTTCAGAAGTGATTCTGAGCTCAATTGAATGTCTAGGGGTTTTTTCACCACTACTTTCCAGAATACTGAGGGGCGCACCCTCAACAATACGAAACTGCTGTTCGACTAAATCAAATCCTGAAACTTCCTCAGAAACAGTATGTTCAACTTGTAGTCTGGGGTTGACCTCAAGAAAGCACAAGTTATCACCTTCAAGAAGAAATTCGCAGGTGCCAAGTCCAACATATTCAACAGTTTCGAACAGCGCGCGCGACCACTCCAACAACTTTTCGTGAACTCCTGGTGGCAAAAATGCAGCAGGCGCCTCTTCTAGTAGTTTTTGATTTCTACGCTGGATTGAGCAGTCACGTGTTGTCACAACGACGAAGTTACCATGCGAGTCCCGTGCACACTGAGTTTCAACATGGCGTGCATTCTCAGCGAACTTCTCGATGAAGTAATAGTTGATGTCAGCAGTGTGCACAGTCTCGAAGTTGTCCAATTCTGCGTCCGTTCGTATGACGAAAATGCCATGACCACCACCGCCATCAAGTCGCTTGAGTATGACGGGGAACTGATGCTCTGCAACAAATTTGCGAACTTGCTGCACATTTTCCAGAGGTCTGGAAATTCCGGGCACTGGAGAAACGCCAGCTTCAGTAGCAACTATGCGGGCCTTGACCTTGTCACCAAGTCTATCAATTGCCCTTGCACTGGGGCCGATCCACTTCACGCCCGCCTCCTTAACTCTGCGCGCGAACTCAGCGTTCTCAGAAAGAAAACCGCAACCAGGGTGGATGGCATCAACACCCGCTCGTTTGGCAATCTCCAGGATTTTATCCGCGTCCATGTATGTGCAGGAAAAGCTAGTTCCTTCTAGTGCATACGCTTCATCAGCCAGTTTAACAAATGGCGCCATTATATCTTGGTCTGAATACACGGCAACACTTTTAACACCTAGATCACGAGCGGTGCGCAGTATCCTCACGGCAATCTCTCCACGATTTGCTATCAGTACCTTGTTAATCTTCATGTTCATTATTATAACACGACACGTATTATTATACCACGCATGTATGACTTGTTCGTGCATTTTTGAAAATCTTTCTACCAGTTAACAAGGCATTCCGCGAAGCAGAATACGAATGAACTTGCGCGGGTGCGCAGAATAGACTCGCCTTTTGCGTAGCAAATCTCTGCTTGCAGTGAGTTGACAAGTTGCGGGAACTGTGGCAATGCGCGTATTATGAGTTATGGAGATGTTCACGGATGAACTTGAATGGGTTGCACGAGTTCTGAGGTTCTGCCAGATGCAGCAGTTACGAGGTGCCGTTGTGGAGTGTCTGCCGACGCAATTGGCGGTGCGGTTGATGATGCAATGATGTCTGCCTCCTGCTTCTGATGCGTCATTTCAGCGCGTTGAACTAAAACTGCGGTTCCCCAAACTGCAAGACAACAGTAGCAATAATCAACAGCTGAAAAGTACCC
>AXYY01000013.1 GCA_000485475.1 Candidatus Ancillula trichonymphae ImTpAt | reverse complement strand
TCAACGAAATAGTAGACAAGATTAAGAAAATTGTGGATAAAACCTAAAGGTGGAATTGTTGTGGAATTTGCGAAGTAAAGTGAAGATGAAGTTGTTGACATTTTGAGTGCTCTGTATTTTTCTACTCAAATTCTCAAACAACTAATCAAAAAGGGTTGGACTGGTTTTCTGGCAATAGTGGCGATTCTAGCAACAATTTTGAGCTATGAATACCTTGCCGGTCTAGTTGTGTTGTACTCATGTCGTTTACTGGGGATTTCCTCGAGAATTATGCGGCAAAACGCGCAGAAAAGGATCTGAAATTGTTCCTGAACAAGATGTTAGAATCTTGCAAGACGCATCCTCAAGGACGGAACTGTTCAATATGCGTCAGTTGATGAAGTTGAGGTGAGAGATTTGCTTGCAGTCCAAGCTTGGTGATGTTGTTCCACTTGATGGAGTTTTGCTATCAGAAAGTGCTGTTTTAGATGAGTCGTCATTGACTGGTGAAAGTATGTATGCGCAAAGAGTAGAGGAGATACGATTCTGTCTGGTTCGGTTGCATTAACTTCGCTAAAATACAATGCTTCAACAATTGCCTGCGAGTCCAGTTATCAGCAAATCATCAAGCTTACTCAAGCAGCAAGAAACCCGAAGCGCCAGTGGTTAAACTCGCGAATAAAATATCACTACCGTTTACACTTCTGGCACTGTTAATTATACACTTTTAGCGTGGTTTTTTTCTGGTGATTTTTCGCGATTTGTTCAGGTGCTCGTTTTGGCTACGCCGTGTCCACTACTGATTGCCACACCCAGTTGCATTTTTGGCAGGCTTGAGCGTGAGTGCGAAGTACGGAATTATTATTCTAGAAACTGGCACTATTCAGGCGCTTACCAAGGCGAAAGTTGTCGCATTTGACCAAGACTACTGGAACCATTATTACGAACGGCAAACTGGAGTACACGTGCATTTACATAACTGAAGATGGCGAAAACTTGAGGTTGACAAATTCTGATGTTTTTGGGTTTGTGCACACACTTGAACTTTACTTAAATCATATACTACGTAATGCGCTAGTAAGTGCGACAAAAGAACTGGGTGCGACAACTAAAGTTGCACATGATGCACAGGAAATTCCGGGTATTGGAATACGAGGAGTGGTTAATAATCAGCAAGTTAAGGTTCAGAAACCTACAACCGCAGTTGAACTTCAAAATGGAGAAACGGTAGTTGAAGTTGAGGTCAACGGCGTGCGGGTTGCACACATTTTTCTTGTTGATAGTGCGCGCGAAGAAACGGAGCCGGTTGTGCTTTTTTTAGAAAGTGCGGGTGTTATCATGTCTTGATGTTAACAGGTGATCGCCAGGAAACTGCCCAGTATATTGCAAGAAAAGTTGGCATTAAAGATGTCCGGTCTAGTCTTCTGCCACACCAGAAACTGGAAATCATCAAGGGCATTAAACAATTCTGCGAGATTCACGGACACCATGTAGGCAATGTGATGTTCGTTGGTGACAGTATAATGATGCACCTGTGCTGAGTATGGTAGATGTTGGTATTATTGCCATTGTCGGTGTAGAGAAAGAACCGTCGCTAGTCAAGTTGTGGATGTAGTAATTATGCGCAATGACCTCTCGCTTGTGCGGGTGAGTATTCTAATCGCTAGACGAACCATGTTAATTGCAAAGCAGTCGATGATTTTAGGCATCAGTTTTTCAATAATCTTCATGTGTATTGCCCGCTTTTGGTTTCATTCCAGCCATTATTGGTGCAGTTATTCAAGAGGTAATTGATGATGTCATCGCAATACTGAACGGATTGCGCGCTTGCACTTTTCCTGACTCCATTTTATAGCGCACTCGACATCTGCAAGTGCAAAAGATGATGGCTTACTATCACTACTAGAAAACCGCTCAAGAACTTCTTCCACTAGTTCCACAATCTGCAGAAAACCAATCTGTCCGAGCAAGAATGCATTAACAGCAAGTTCGTTCGCCGCGTTCATAACTGCGGGAAAAAGAGGTCCAGATTTCAGCGCACTTCTAGCTAATTTTATCGCGCGGAAAACGCCCTCATCAAGTGGTTCGAACCCCCAAGTAGACGCACTTGTGAAGTTATACGGACAGATTACAGATTCCAGGCGCGCAGGATATGAAAGCCCCAGCGCAATCGGCAGCCGCATATCATTGTTGGACGCCTGTGCGATAATAGAACCGTCAACAAACTCGACCATCGAGTGTACTTTTGACTGCGGATGAACAACAACTTCAACCTTTTTCTCATCAACACCGAATAAATACACCGCCTCAATCAACTCAAGTGCTTTATTCATCATTGTTGCACTATTCACGGTAACTAGCGGCCCCATACTCCAAGTTGGATGTTTAAGGGTACTCTCAACACTTACTTCTCGCAGTTGTTCTCTAGAAAAATTACGAAATGGACCGCCCGAAGCAGTAAGAATTATGCGTTTAACACCAGCTACGTTGCTACCAAGTGCCTGCCAGATTGCAGAATGTTCAGAATCAACAGGATTTATGCGCTCCAACAAATTTTTGCCAAGTATTTTCTGCACGAGATGACCACCTGCGACCAGTGACTCCTTGTTCGCCAGTGCAAGTTTAGGCACAAACGAGCTCGATAAGGCTGCAAGTGTCGGTTTAAGTCCAATTGCCCCAGAGATTCCGTTAAGGACAACTGAACATTCAGTTTGTGCTAGTTCTACAACAGCATCAAGTCCAGATTCGCGCTCAAGTACGGCATTTTGCCAACTACCGCCTAAAAATTCATCAACATCTGCGGAAAACTGCGCGCGGCTCTTCTCGCTTGTTCCTCGCGCACTCAGGCCCACAACTTCGAACTCTTCAGGATAACTGCGGATAACAGCAAGCGCCTGTTGTCCAATTGAACCAGTTGAACCTAAAACTATAGCTTTTTGCACACTACCTCCTAAACCTCAAGTGCGTTAAGTATCTCAATAACTTTGTCTAAGAACTCGTCAACTTGCTGTGTTGAATATCCACGAGATGCCTTAACTTGCGGAAAACTCTTCTTCGGCGCGGTCAAAAACTGCGTAGAGTTCCTTAGCATTACTGGTCATAAGTTCTACCCAACCACTCTTAGCAACTGCTTGAACTATTTCTTGCTTTGTTCGTTTTGTAAATGCCCTTTCAACGTGCAAAAGTGCGTCATCAACCTCAAAAACACTGTAGCCTTTGCGCACCAAATCAAATCGCACAAATCGCACTTCTCGCTTAGTTAACGCCTTCACTGGATTACTCCAGACGGCTTGTGAGTGCACAAAAATGCGTCAACCTGACTAGTGTCATAGCCAATCCCAAATCTAGTGCGCGTAAGTAGCAGTTCCATGATGATACAAATCAGCTCCTTTTGTCCGCAGTTACGATACCGTGATCATTATAGCACACTACTATGACATTTTGAAATTCTACCAGTTTACGGAGCAAACGTAGTTAAAAGGAGTGCTTCGCACGCAGGTTGCGCGCAGCGCGCAGGTTATTAAGCCGCATTTTACGAAGTGAAATACCATTGCTGCGTGCAGGTGCGCGTAGCCATAATGTTGTGCCTCGAATGCTCCAACTCTAGTTAAGTGCGGGTCGTGATATAATGGGGGTGTGAAACAAAACTACTCGGCTTCGGATCTGCAAGTTCTCGAAGGGTTGGATGCTGTTCGGAAACGGCCTGGTATGTATATCGGAACAACTGATTCGCGCGGGCTGATGCACTGCCTCTGGGAGATTATTGACAACTGCGTGGATGAGGCACTAGCCGGGTTTTGTTCGAGGATAGAAATTGTACTGCACAAGGACAAAACAGTTGAAGTCATTGACAACGGGCGCGGAATTCCAGTAGATATTGAGCCGAAGACCGGTATGAGTGGAGTTGAAGTTGTTATGACCAAGTTACATGCGGGCGGTAAGTTTGGAAATTCCGTATATGCAGCAAGCGGCGGATTGCATGGAGTTGGTGCGTCAGTTGTTAATGCACTTTCTGAGCATCTTGAGGTGCAAGTAAAGCGTGATGGAAAAATCTATCAGATGCAGTTCACGCGAGGAAAAGTGACTCAGGAGTTGACAATTGTTGGGAAAACTGCGGCAAAAGAAACTGGTACAACTATTCGTTATCTTGCAGATGAGCAAATCTTCTTGCAAACTACGCAGTTCTCGTACGATGACCTGGAAACGCGCGCGCGCCAAACTGCATTTTTAGTTCCGGGCCTGAAGATAACTATAACTGATCTGCGCGAGGACGTGTACGGACAAGCGTTCGCAGATGTTGAAGAGCACCTTAAAGTACAAGAGTTTTTGTACACTGGAGGGTTAGTGGACTTCGTTGCTTTTCTGAGCACGGACGAGCCGCTCACGGACATCTGGCATATTACTGGTGCTGATTATTTTTCAGAAACTGTGCAAATGCTTGATGAAAAAACGCAGGTGATGCGGGCGCAAAAAATTAGGCGCGAATGCAAGGTTGATGTTGCACTTCGCTTCGGAGCTGGCTATGAAACCAATGTCAAGTCATTCGTGAACATAATTGCGACAGCTGGCGGCGGAAGTCACTTGAGCGGTTTCGAAACAGCACTACTGCGCGTTATTCGTAAGGAGATTGAGGTGAATGCCAAAAAGTTGAAGATTACAGCTAAGGAACTTCAGGATCTAAAAATAAAGAAAGACGACATCATGGCAGGTTTGACAGCTGTTATAACTGTTCGGTTTCCTGAGCCGCAGTTTGAGGGTCAGACCAAGGAGATTTTGGGTACTTCATCTGTGCGGCCAATAGTTCAAAAGGTTGTAATGGAAGAGTTCAGTAAAATTCTACAGTCCACCAAACGCGAATACAAAGCTCAGGCGGTAGTTGTGCTTGAAAAAGTTGTTAGCGAAATGCATGCACGGATTTCTGCGCGTAAACAGAAGGACATCACAAGACGCAAGAATGCTCTGGAGACCAGTTCACTACCGCACAAATTGGCTGATTGTCGCAGCAAAGATGTTGAAAAATCAGAACTGTTCATCGTTGAGGGTGATTCGGCACTAGGAACTGCGAAGCTGGCTCGTAACTCAGATTTTCAAGCACTGTTACCGATCCGAGGTAAAATTCTGAACGTGCAGAAAGCCTCTATTTCTGCAATGTTGAGCAACAAGGAATGTGCGTCGATAATTCAGGTTGTTGGTGCAGGCAGTGGTTATTCATTTGATATTGAAAATGCCCGCTACTCGAAAGTCATCATTATGACAGATGCAGATGTGGATGGCGCGCACATTCGAACACTCCTGCTAACACTTTTCTGGTGCTATATGCGGCCCATGATTGAGGCTGGACGAGTTTTTGCCGCAGTTCCACCACTGCACAGAATTGAGCTGTCTGCGCGCAGTTCAAGTTCTGAGGAAAAGTACATCTACACATATTCGGACGACGATTTGGCGCACAAACTGCGAGAGTTGAATAGTGAGAAGAAGAAGTATAAAGATGACATCCAGCGATACAAGGGGCTTGGTGAAATGGACGCAAATCAGTTGGCAGAAACAACTATGGACCCGCAGCAACGACTTCTTAGGCGAATTAAACTTGGTAACGCAGAAACTGCAGTTAGTAGGACTATAAAAACATTTGAACTACTTATGGGCGATGATGTGCCGCCGCGCAAGGAGTTTATTATAAACAGTGTGACCAAATTCGACAGGAGTAAAATTGATGCATAATAATGAGGAACTACCAGTTGTTGCAGTTGTTGGGCGCCCGAATGTTGGAAAATCTTCACTTGTAAATCGCATTCTGGGCGGTAGATTCGCAATTGTTGAAGACAGACCTGGAGTGACACGAGATCGTGTAATATATCCTGCTGAATGGTCTGGACATAGTTTCCTACTCATGGACACCGGCGGTTGGGACTCAAAAAGTGAGGGACTGGGAGAAATTGTCACGGAAGCAGCAGAGACTGGTATTGGTTTAGCAGATGTTGTACTTTTCGTGGTTGATGCAACTTGCCCCATTACCACGACTGATGAAGCACTTCTCAAGATTATACGCAAATTCCAAAAACCGACAATTCTGGTTGCAAATAAAGCAGATAATGCACAAATTGAGTTCGACACATCAAGACTTTGGAATTTGGGCTTGGGTGCACCGTTCGCAGTTTCCGCACTTCATGGGCGCTCGTTCGGCGAACTACTGGATGAAGTTGTCAGCAGCATGAAAAAGCTCATTTCTGGCACACACACCAACCAAGAACACGCTGAAACAACCAGAAGAGTTGCGCTTATTGGTCGTCCAAATGTTGGCAAATCCTCACTGCTGAATAAAATAGCGGGGACCTCGAGATCAGTTGTTAGTGCGGTTGCTGGAACCACTCGTGATCCAGTTGATGAAGTTGTACAATTGGGCAGTAGCACATGGAAGTTCGTTGATACTGCGGGCATCCGTAAAAAGGGCAAGACGACGGCAGCGGGTGCAGATTTCTACGCGTTGCTGAGGACCAGAGTTGCAATTGAAAAGTCTGAGCTGGTTCTTTGCATTATGGACGCCTCTGGGCCGATTTGTGAACAAGATGTACGCATCGCCAACTACGCAATTGAAGCTGGTCGGGCACTGATATTGGTCCTGAACAAGTGGGATATGCTTCCTGAACAAAACGATTTGACCGGACGACGAGAAGTGCTAGAGCGAGAAATTGAGCAAGATTTGGCATTTCTGGATTGGGCACCGCGCGTGAACCTTTCTGCGAAGACTGGCTGGCACAAGGATCGACTCGAACAAGCGATGATAACTGCGCTGAATTCTTGGGACGTTCGCATTCCAACTGCTGAATTTAATGCATTTCTAGGACGGCTAGTCTCCGAGCACCCGCATCCACTTCGCGGCGGAAAACAGCCAAGAATACTTTTTGGAACACAAGCATCGTCCAGGCCCCCGAAGTTCGTCATCTTCGCAACCGAATTTCTTGCGTACCAATATAGGCGGTTCATCGAGCGACACATCCGCAAAGAGTATGGCTTCACAGGTTCACCGCTTAAAATCAGCGTCCGCACACGAAACTCCAAGTGAAAACTTTGCACGCTCGTTTGTGCGTGCGTACTGCTGCTGATAACTAAAGTCTTGACGCTAAAATCTCAGTCACGATTATTGCATGCGCATCGATTTTGTACAGTTGATCCATAACACTGTTTATATTCTTACGCTCAACCATAACGTCAACCGCAGACCATTTCTTGCCATTAACCTTGCCAAGTAATTCAGAAACTGTAGGATTCTTAAAGCCTGGTGCAATTTTTTTGGCTGCTGGAAGTAAATCGGTCTCAATATCAAAATGCATCATGACAAATTCACGCGCAGTAATAATTCCAGACAATCGTTGTTGTAGAATGTGCAAACATTCACTGTCTTCAGGCATTTTCGGACTACGGATTAGAATTGCCTCTGACTTCAAAATCGACTCTCCAAGAATTGAAAGTCCCACTTGACGTAAAGTAGTTCCCGTTGAAACAACATCCGCAATTGCGTCCGCAACTCCAAGCTGAATTGAACTCTCGACTGCACCATCCAAGCGAACAATTTGGCGTGGTGTAATGTCTCGTTCATGCAAGTACTTCGCAACCAAATTAGCATACGAAGTTGCAATTGACGCACCCCTCAGATCTGTTACCAACTTATATTTCGAACCACACTCCACATTAGGAACCGCGAAATGAAACGCAGAAGCAGCAAAACCCAATTTCTGCACCAGTAATGCTTCAACAGTTTCTGCGACTCCAGCAGAGTCCAACAACAAGTCAAGTCCAGTGATTCCAACATCCAGAGTTCCTGTACCAACATAGACTGCAATATCACGCGGCCGCAGATAAAAGAACTCAATTTCGTTATCTAGATCCTGCAAAACTAGCTGTCGATCATTCTTCCTAACTTTATAACCAGCCTCCTTTAACATCTGAACTGCCGCCATTGAAAGTGACCCCTTATTCGGTACTGCAACTCTAAACATCTTATTCTTTAATTATAGCCTGTTATAAACTTCTTCAAGCGAAATTCCGCGCTCAAGCATCAAAACTTGTAGATGATACAACAACTGTGAAATCTCTTCTGCACACCGTTCGTTACCCTCAAATTCTGCGGCCATCCAGACTTCTGCGGCTTCTTCGACAATTTTCTTACCAATTGTATGTGCGCCTGCCTGAAATTCCTTAACCGCACGAGAACCCGCGTTCTCCTGTGGATTTTGGACTTTTTCACGCAACTCTTCCCAAAGAAATTCAAAGGACTTCATTTGCGCGTTCATCAAAGCCCCTCATACAGTGGAAACTTTCTGGTCAAGTTCATAACTCGCGCACGCAACGCATCCACATCGGTAGTAGTTGTATTGATCAAGGCGCTCGCAATAATGTCTGCAACTTCAGTAAATTCCTCAGCTCCAAAACCGCGTGCTGCCAATGCAGGAGTTCCAATACGCAAACCAGAAGTTACTTTAGGAGGTCTAGGATCAAACGGAACTGCATTTCGGTTCACAGTAATACCAATGGACTGTAACAAATCCTCCGCTTGCTGACCATCAAGCGTCGAGTTCCGCAAATCAACAAGCACAAGGTGAACATCAGTTCCGCCAGTCAAAACATTCACACCAGCGGCTCTTGCGTCCGTCTGAGTCAACCGTTGAGCAATAATCTTAGCGCCCTCAAGTGTGCGATCAATTCTATCAGCAAACTCATTACTACCCGCCACCTTGAAGCAAATCGCTTTTGCAGCAATAACATGCATGAGCGGACCGCCTTGTTGTCCAGGAAACACCGCAGAATTCAACTTCTTACCATAAGCTTCCCGCGCAAGAATAAATCCAGACCTCGGGCCACCCAGTGTTTTGTGCGCAGTCGAAGAAACAACATCTGCGTACTTAACCGGATTCGGATGGCGACCAGCGGCAACAAGTCCAGCAAAATGCGCCATATCGACCCACAACTTGGCTCCAACCTCATCTGCAATATTGCGGAACGCCTGAAAATCTACATGTCTGGGGTATGCGGACCAACCGCCAATGATAACTTGAGGTCGCTGGGCAAGGGCAGTCTCCCTGAGCTTGTCCATGTCAATAAGCATCGTATCTGGATCAACACCGTAACTACTGACGTCGTAGAACTTACCAGAAAAGTTGATCTTCACCCCGTGCGTCAAGTGACCACCATGAGCAAGTTTAAGTCCAAGAATCTTATCGCCTGGCTTAATGAGCGCGTGCAACACTGCTGCACTAGCAGTTGCACCTGAGTGCGGTTGAACATTCGCATACTCCGCACCGAATAACACCTTCACACGATCAATTGCTAGCGTCTCAACTTTGTCCACTACTTCACAGCCACCATAATACCGCGCACCTGGATAACCCTCGGCGTACTTATTGGTTAAAACGCTTCCTGCCGCTTCGAGC
>AXYY01000012.1 GCA_000485475.1 Candidatus Ancillula trichonymphae ImTpAt | reverse complement strand
AGTGGAAAAAAGCAGAGGAAAAAGTCTAGACCTGAGATTTTTCAGGTGCCTAAGACGAAGCGCAATGGAGAGGTGAAGACCAACCGCAAGGGGGAGGTTAAATACAAGTCTCGCGTCAAAAAGTTCGACAAATCTGGTGCTGCACTACTTAACATCAACGGCGTACAAAAATACGGTTTAACTCGTGGAAAAAGGGCGCTAGTTGTGGCATTCTCCACACTTTTGGGCTTGCTGGTTGTTGCGTTTTCAGTTCTCGCATGGTTCTACTTCTCGATGCAATCGAACTTGAATAAGGGGACAATCACTGGCGATCTTTCAGATGTTTTAACCAAGAGTGTGCCACTCAAGGCTGATAAGTGGGGGCGTACGAACATAGTTATTTTTGGAACTTCAGAAGACGACGAAGGACATGGGGGTGCGTCACTTGCAGACACAATTATGGTCTTGAGCATTAACCAAGAAACTGGGGAAGCCAACACGATAAGTATTCCGCGCGATTTGTTATACTACGACAAAGACGTTGCCAAGTCACCAATTGGATGTGATCAAGGTTCGAGGTGGAAGATAAATGCGGGTTATGTGTGCGGGACTCAGATATACGGAGACGATGAACGGCAGGGCTCGTTGCATATGGCGAAAATTGTTTCAGAAGTCCTGGGAATCGACATTCAGTATTACGCGAAGGCCAAGTGGGGTGCGTTAATTGACATTGTGAACGCGATTGGGGGTATAGATGTAATCCCCTACACGGATAACATTCGCGGCCTGTATGATAGAAACCAGCAGCTGACTCTTAGAGCTGGAGTCGCACATCTTGATGGCAATGACGCACTTCGACTCAGCAGAGCAAGAAATTCCGACGGTGGATATGGTCTCACCAGGTCAAACTTCGACCGCGAGATTAATCAGCAGCGGGTTGTGCAAGCGATCAGGGACAAAGCGACCTCGATAGGCGTTCTTACTGATCCAAAACGCATCATGGAAATAACGGAGATAGTTGGTACAAACGTCCTCACAAATATCTACACCTATGAGGTTCGTAGTCTAGCAACCGTGCTGAGCAAAATGACGAAAGCTGTTTCCCTACCACTTCAAGGTACAAATGATGCGGGTGAACAAATCGATCTTGTTCGTAATGGAACACCTGTAGGTGCACCAGGTATAGGTTCAGTTGTAATACCAATGAAAGGCGAGTATAATTATGACGATATACACAAATACATTAATGATGCACTTTCGGGAGCGAAGAAAAAGCCCCTAAGTGATTCAACGGCCTTTCCACCTACGAGCAGTCCCGATTCTGCTGCTAATGAATAGTGGTGGAGGTGCAAGTGGCTAAAATCGCTGAAGTTTTGAATGCACTAGATTTGCAAAAGGTTGATGAGAGTCACACGAGCGCTGCGTTTTTGGACACATTTTTGGCTGAAAGTAGCTTGGACATCCCGGCTAAACGAACTTATGGCGGACAACTTCTCGCACAAAGTCTAGTTGCCGCAAGTTTGACCACCAGCGAACACAGGTTACCGAATTCGCTACACGCTTATTTTATTCTACCAGGCGCACTAGACAAGCAGATTTTGTACACCGTTGAGTGCTTAAGGGACGGTGCTGCATATTCGCACAGAGAAGTTAGTGCAACTCAAGTGGATTCTGCCGACAGAACCCGCATAATCTCCAAAACACTAGTGAGTTTTCACGAATCAGAAGAGTTGGACATCAACTTTTGTGCGCCCGCATTTCCAACTGCGCCGCCCCCAGAAGCAGTTCCCGCATTTGAAGAGGTGTTCAGAGGTAGTGCGACGAAAAGCGCGTGGGCTAAATATTTCAGCTCGCAGATGCCGTTCGAGATTCGACAAGCTTCTAGAAGTTTATTTGCTGGTAGAGATTCTAAAGCACTTGCTGGGAAGCGATCGCCTGAACTGGTCTGGTTCCGTGTTCGCGAGAAAGAGGCACATCTCTTGGACAAAAACACGCATCTCAAAAGGCAGTTGCTCCAACGAATCTTACTGGCGTTCTTCTGTGACCAGTTTGCATTCGCACCAGCGCTGCGGCAGTCGACTCTCAGTTGGACAATTCCGGGCTCTGCATATGCGAGCCTTGATCATGGGATGTGGTTTCACGAAGACATCAACCTTTTAGACTGGAACTTGTTTTACGGAACTTCTCCGAATGCAGCAG
>AXYY01000011.1 GCA_000485475.1 Candidatus Ancillula trichonymphae ImTpAt | reverse complement strand
TCCAATACTATCGATTTTTAGCTGAATATTTGCAGGCAGTGGATCCCAACTATGGGCGAAAAGGCTTTGATAACTTGCCAATTTCGAAGGCATTTTGAATAGTTTTCGTAATCTGCTCAATAAATCTGGGCGCTGTTGTTGTGCATTCTGCGGATATGGGCATTTTCCACTCAGTTTGTTTACCAAGTTCTCAGTTGAAGACCTGAATATTACTACTTTCCTCATCGGTCAAGTTGTAGCCAATATATGCACTCTGGAATTCCTTAGGCGTTTTAGTGCCCACCTTCACAAAGCCTCTTCCAAGTGTTGTTTTGCTGATGTGCGCCGCAGAATCTACGCCCAAAATATCGCGCGAGTCCTGGAAATCTGCAACGCGCAGTGCAATCTTCAAGTTCGTGTTTGCCTTGATGTTGTCACCAATTACACCAGATGGCCGTTGAGTTGCCATAATCAGGTGAATTCCGAGTGAACACCCGCGAGCAGCAATATCTATAACTTTGTCAACGAACTCCGGCATTTCCTTCGCGAGTGCGGCAAATTCATCAACAACTATCAACAACGATGCGGGTGCCATATCGAGGCGCTTTTATCTTCAAGTGTAACCAAGTCCTTTGCCCCGTAGCGGTTCAACAGTTCCTTTTCTTCGTTTGATTTTTGCAGTTAGTGAAACTATTACGCGGCTGACCAACTGCGGGTTCAAGTCAGTGACCAATCCAACTGTGTGCGGGAACTTGATGCACTCTGAAAATGCGGCTCCACCTTTGTAATCCACCAGCAGAAAGTTCATGCGTGCGGGTAATGTATGGAGTGCGAGTGAAGTGTGATCCAACTTTGCAAGAACTCGCTCTTTCCAGCGCCTGTGGTTCCTCCGAGTAGTGCGTGCGGGCCGTGAAAACGCATATCAATCTCCAGAATGCTCGAACCGTCATTCCAACTGGTACTCTTAGTGGTTCAGTATTCGACTTCCACATCGTCAAAATATTGTGTGGAGAATCCAAAACATCAACTTTCAAAACTGCCTGATAGTTAACCAATCGAGGAACCTTTAGCGTTTCCAGATTGATACTATTCAGGTCCTTGAGCGCGGCAACCTCTTTCGCAACTTGCCAACAAACTGCGCGCGTTGAGGAAATCGTGCGCTCAATTTTGTGCAGCTGATTGGTTTCCACTAGTGTTAACTCAGCGCAGTTTGTTGGCAAAACTTCAAGAATATTCTTAACAGTCCAGGAAATATTTTCCGCTGAATTATCAATCCAGAGCGAATACACGCCAACTTTTACCACTTCGTATTAATTTTCTTCAAGCAAACCGTAGTTCTCAAAACTAACACTCATAACAACTACCAGCAAAACTGCGCCAAATCCGTTACTCTGCCGCTGCTGAATTTCTGCTCGTAGCCGTTCTAAAACTTCAGATTCCTGCAACTTGTTGACGCACACGAGGTCTTCATTTATGTTGTTGATCCACTTAATCTCGTTGTAATCGCCATTGCCATGCGTCGTAATCATGCTCATTTGCAGTTCACCTGGAGAAGTACCACCGCAAGATTTCGAGAAAAAGTGCTAGCACAAAACTGTCCAGGTCATCTTTTTGTCCATGTATGCCAAGTCCACTAGTAACATCAACACAAACTGGCGCAGATTCGAAGTTGTGTACGTCATCATTTAGAGTGATTACGCTTCTGCGGTTATCATGGTCATAAAATTATCATCTTCAATATGCTTCGACCAGAGTATCAGTTCATCGGGAGTTCTGTAGCGGTTTCGTACCACTTCTAGTTCATTTTTACGCTTGACCTCAACTTCCTCGTCAATTTTGCGAACTTCGTCATCATACTCTTGTTGTTTCTGCTTCATCAGGCGTTTTTTCTGCGACTTGCTGGAGATGTAATTGCCAACGAGAGTTACGGGGGAGAGTAGTGCGAAAAATAGCATTGAGGTATTCTTCATCATCAAGAACATGGCAACTCCTAAGTGCTAGTGGCATCAGGACGTTCAGAATTGGCATTCTCTGGTCTGGTGCGTCTTCAGGTTTGTTCGGGTACGAGAAGTTCTGTTTGTGCGGCACCTGTTCGTGACCTCTCTGTTGAACCAACCGCTCTTGTTGTCCTCCTGTGCTTCGTTGTGTGCATTTTGAAGTTGGCTATATGGCAGCACCTTAATCTCAAACTCCAGTTTCGCCATCTTCAGAATCTGCGTCTGCTCATCATATTTAGTTCCATTCCGCGAGCCCAAATCACGAACAGTTACATTACCATTCTCGTTTATTTCAACTTCCGCATGAAACTTGGAAATCGCGTTATGTCAAGTAACGGTCGAGAACAGTTCTTGTGCCCAATAAAAACTCAAAGTTGTTCATTTCCGGAGATCTACCACGAGAACTCCAGCAATACTAGGCGTATAAACTGCGTCTTCTCGGTAACTTGCGATGCATATGGCAACAGTTAGCCCAGTGCGAACCACGGAATTACGAAGTGTTGTATTCGCCTGCACAATTGTGGCGAAGTTGTGCAACTCTTCACCCCCTTTTTGCTGAACGATGCGGAAAGTTACAGGAATCTGGTCACGCACTATCAACTCATGTTCGTCGGCGCTGAATCCAAACGCATTTGTATTGTGCTTGTAGTTGTAGTTGTTAACAAGTTCTTTGGGCGCGGATTTGATAATATAACTTGCAATTTGCCCGATGGTGTCAGTTGGTTCCGTACGTCTACTAACCTCGCACTCTGATCAAACAATCTACCGTTTTCGCCTGAGAGTTGTAGTGTTAATTTGCACTTCATGAGCATCAGTGTATCACAATTACTTCACTTTTTGATTACCACCACTTGCAGATTGTGAATAACTTGACAACTGAAATTACTTGTAGTTTATGTGTGGCTGTGGTATAATAGTTGCCGTGAGGTTATCCAATGCTTGACTCAATTTCTGGTTCACTACTTAACTCGCTGAAAAAGCTACGAGGCAAGGGTGCGTTTTCGCGCGCGGATATTGACGCGGTTCTTGCAGATATTCGTATCGCGCTGTTGAATGCGGATGTTGCGGTTTCAGTTGTTGATGAATTTGTCGATGATGTTAGAAAAAATGTTGCGGATATTGAGTTGTCCAAGAAAATTAAACCGCATGAGCAAGTTGTAAAAGTTGTCAGTGACGAGCTTGAAGAAATACTAGGAAAAGATGTTGAACGACCGCTCAGGCGCGCGAAAAGTAATCCAACTGTTTATATGCTGATTGGTCTTCAGGGTGCTGGAAAAACCACGCTTGCCGGTAAACTTGGCTATTACTTGAAAAAGAACGGTCACACACCGTTGCTAGTTGCAGCAGATTTACAACGACCTGGTGCGGTTTCTCAACTTAAAATAGTTGGAGAAAGTGCGGGTGTTCCTGTTTTTGCACCACATGAGGGCGTCGGTGAAGATGGAGAAGACAACTCGAAGAAGGGGCTGTTTTCTGGATTGTTTTCAGGCCGTGATAGCTCAAATGAACCAGTTAATGTTGCCAAGCAGAGCATTGAATATGCAAAACAGAAGTTGTTCGACACCATAATTATTGATACTGCGGGCCGACTGGGTGTTGATGAGGAGCTAATGAAGCAGGCATATCGGATCAAACAAGCGGTTCAACCAGATGAGGTGCTGTTCGTGCTTGATGCGACAACTGGTCAGGACGCCATCAATTCTGCGTGCGCATTTAACGAAGGTGTTGGTTTCACGGGTGCAGTTTTATCCAAGTTGGACTCGGACACTAGAGGAGGTGCGGCACTTTCAGTCGTTAAAGTTACTGGTAATCCCATCATGTTTGCGAGTGTTGGTGAGAGGTTCAAGGATCTTGAGGTGTTTTATCCGGATCGACTCGCTAGTAGAATTCTTGACCAGGGTGATATTCTTGGGCTGATTGAGAAGGCAAAAGAGGCGTTTGATGAGGAGCAGGTTGCCCAGACGCTCGGTAAAATAACTAATGGGAAGAGTTTTGATTTGAATGACTACTTGACGCAGTTAGAGCAGGTGCAGAAAATTGGCTCGATTAAAAAACTGGCGAAGATGATTCCCGGAATGGGCAAGTATAAGGAGGCAATTGATAATTTCGACGAGTCCAAACTGACTAAAACTGCTGCGGTTATACGCTCCATGACGCCTTTTGAGCGTGCCAATCCACGAGCAATCAACGGTTCCAGAAGGGCAAGAATTTCGAGGGGTTCAGGTGTGGAAGTTAGTGGGGTGAACGCTATGCTTAAAGAGTTTGACGCAACCAGCAAGATGATGAAACACGCACTTTCTGGGGCGTCTGGAACAACTGCTAAGGGTGGATTATCAATTCCAAATGGCATGAACTTACCAGGTGGTTTTGATATGAGCGCACTTACTGATCAGTTACCAGGTTCAGCGATGGGTGGATTTCCTGGCGCCGCACCGAACGGGGCAAGTGGTAGGCGCGCTAAGAACAAGAAGAAAATTAAGGGCAAGTCTGGAAACCCAACTGTTCGTGCACAACAAGAGGAGCAGTTGCGTAGAAAACTGGGAGTGTAGTTGAGAGTTGTTGGCGGAGTAAGCTGCGGAACTACTCTGCTTGCCCCCCCCAAAGCGTGTGCGACGCGTCCAAGTTCGAGCAGACTAAAAGAGGGCGCATTCATGTACCTCGATGTACTTGGCGCGGTTGAGGGCGCTAGTGTTTTGGATTTATATGCGGGATCTGGCGCTCTGGGGCTTGAGGCGTTGTCGCGCGGTGCCCAGTCAGCAACTTTTGTGGATAACGCAACCGCTTGCACGAAGGTGATTGTCAAGAATATCGAGAAGTTGCATTAT
>AXYY01000010.1 GCA_000485475.1 Candidatus Ancillula trichonymphae ImTpAt | reverse complement strand
TTCAACTTGAAGGGTTGACACAACTTGATGTTGCGTATGGTGGGTGAGTCTACTATATATATATATATATATTACTACATACACTGTTATAGTACTGCACAGTTAACCCATCAGCGAATGATACTCCAGTTGGTTTCACTAATGTTGTACTCGCCACAACCGGTGAAGATGCACAGTTCAAACAGAAAACGAAACACTACTTGAAAGAAACATCACAACTGGTGTAAAAGATGCGAATGGTAAGATTCACTTCTACGGTGATCAAAACGTCACTCGTGGACAAGTTGCTGCGTTTCTATACAGGGCGGCTGCTGATTCACCTAACTTTGATCTTGATGAGCGACAGTAATTTCTCTGACTCAAAGGGACACCAGTTTACAAGAGCGATTGCATGGCTGAAGGCAGAAGGATATGCCAAGGGAATTGACAACAAGTTCTACCCAGATTCAACTGTTAAGCGCGAGGAATTGGCTAAGTTGATCGTTAATGTGCTGAAACCTTAGGGTTCAGTAACTGGCACTACAAGGTGCTGTTATGAACTTTGACGGTGTTAAAGAATTAGTTACAGACTCAGAGGTTATAGTGCGGCAATTCTTGTTCTGAAGAAGTTGGGAATTATCAGTGGATTGAACGACAAGTTCTACCCAGCTACCTCACAATCACTCGTGGATAAACTGCGAAGATTATTGTTAAAGCGATTACTACTACTTCTGAGCCTACCGTTGCTAAGTAAGTTCATAATCAAGTTATAGTAATTAACAACTTATCATATAGGAAAACGGGGCGAAAGCCTCGTTTTCCTTTTTATTTTCTGTAAGTAATTCTAAGTAGTTCAAAATGTCATACGGTTGTGCTATAATGTAAACAGAGTTGTTTTAAGGAGTTCTATGGGACGAATAGTAGTTGAAATTATGCCTAAGGATGAAATTCTTGACCCGCAAGGAAAGGCTATATCGAATGCCTTGAAGCGGTTGGGTATTCAGGGGTTCGTTGATGTGTGTCAAGGTAAACTCTTTGAGCTGTTTGTTGACGGTGCTGTTACTAGTGACCATCTCGCCAAAGCGCGCCAGGCGACTGAGAAACTTCTTGCGAACACGGTAATTGAAAAAGTTGTTAATGTATACGAGGCCACTGATCAGAGGAACGGTTCGGATAAGTTGAACTCATCGATTAACCAGAGTACGCGGAGAATTGCTAGTGATTTTGGTTCTCATGAAGACGATCTTGTCAAGATTATTGGGGCAAGTGGAGCGTCGTATTGATGCTGAATGAGAATTTGCCATCATTGACCCGTGATCGGCTGGTGTCCGCATATAATACGCTTTTAGAGTCGGACAAACGGGAGCTGGATACGCTCATCAAGTCCGGAACCAGTGCAGCAAATGTGGTTAAAACGTGCCTGTTTGATTATACATTTGCGCAAGCGGCGTGCGTGCGCGTTGGAATAGTTGTTTTTCCTGGAACGCTTGATGAACAGGACGCTGCGCGCGCGGTTCGGCTAGCAGGTGCTAGTCCAATTCTGCTGTGGCATGCGGATTCATCACTCGGAAATGTTGATGCGGTGATTCTACCAGGTGGGTTCTCGTATGGCGACTACTTGCGGTGCGGTGCGATTTCAAGGTTCGCACCGATCATGGAGAAGGTCGTTGATGCTGCACGTGCGGGTCTTCCAGTTTTGGGAATCTGCAACGGTTTTCAGATCTTGACAGAAACACATCTACTTCCCGGTGCACTTGCACGAAACAGCCAGCAGAAGTTTATCTGCAAGGAGCAGACGCTTTCAGTTGTAAACACGCAGACTTCATGGACATCTGATTACGAGCAGCAGCAGATCGTAACTTTTCCCCTGAAGAACGGTGAGGGGCGGTTCGTCGCAGATGAGAAGACCATTAACAGGCTGGAAGCTGAGGAGCGAGTAGTGTTCCGCTATAGTGATAATCCGAACGGTTCGATTGCAAACATCGCTGGAATTACCAACGAGAAGGGCAACGTTGTTGGCTTGATGCCTCACCCTGAGCACGCTGTTGAACCTGGTTTTGGAACTGATGATGGGCACAGCAGTAGTTTTAGGCGAGGTGTGGATGGGTTTAAGGTCTTCAAGAGTCTAGTCGCTAAGGTGATTTGTGATAATTTGGCGCCGTTCAGCGGTACGAGTAGTAGTTCAATAGAGGTTTGAGTGGCGGTTTTAATTGATACGGTGGAGTATGCACTAAGCACTCCTAAAAAGGAACAAGCGTATGCAAGTTTGGGGCTACAAGAGCAAGAATACAGGCAGATTTGCGCAATTCTGGGGCGGCGGCCGACTGGTGCGGAGTTGGCGATGTATTCAGTTATGTGGTCTGAGCACTGCTCATACAAGTCTTCGAAAATTC
>AXYY01000009.1 GCA_000485475.1 Candidatus Ancillula trichonymphae ImTpAt | reverse complement strand
CGGCAGAAGTTATTGGAGGCGAACAAGGAAGCTGGTGACTTGTTGAACAGTAATTTGTCTGATGATGACATCGTGAACTCAAAGGCGTCGCTGATGCAACAGTTGCAATCTTCTATTTCCAAGATTAAAGAACTTGCGGATGAAATTCAGGAAGAAGGTGAAAAGACGAAGAAGAGTGTGCAGCCAAAGTATCACCTTCAACCTCGCTGAGTGCAACCTCGACACCAACTGCAAGTACAACATAAAGAGAGGTAATGAATATGAACAACACAAGAATTCCACAACACTTGCCATTAAGAAATGATTTAGTTGGACTACAACCCTACGAGTCCTTTGATACACCAGTTCCTGTGCGCTTGAACACAAATGAAAATCCATATGCTGTTCCGAAGACCGTATTACGAGCAGTTGTGGATGCTGTTGAGCATGCGGTCAAGAGCGTGAACCGTTATCCAAATGACGGCTTTTATGAGTTGCGTGTGCGTCTTGCAGATTATGTGCACAAACTTGAAGGCTTGAAGTTCTCCGTCGATCAGTTGATTGCAGCAAACGGTTCGAATGAAATCATGCTTGAGATTTTTCAGGCGTTCGGCGGTCCTGGTCGTGCGTGCATCTCGTTTTCGCCCGCATATTCGATGTATCCGCGATTTTGTCGAGATTCGTTCACCGAGCTGGTTGAAGTTCCACGAGTGCCGGATAAGTTCACAATTGATGTTGACAAAGCAGCGGAAAAAATAGTGGAAGTTGGTCCAAGTATTGTAGTTATAACTAGTCCGAACAATCCAACTGGTACGCACACCTCGCTTGATGATTTACGCAAAATACTGGAAGTTGCGCAAAATGCGCGCGTAAAAAGTGCAGATGCAAACGCTCGCGCAGTTGTGGTTGTGGATGAAGCATATGCTGATTTTCGCGATCCTACATGCGGAACCGGTCTTGAGTTGCTTGAAGAGTTTCCAAATCTACTTGTGGTCAAAACCCTCTCGAAGGCGTTTTCATTTGCAGGTGTTAGACTGGGGTTTGCACTTGCTTCACCTGGAATTATCAGTGCACTTCGCATTGTGCGTTTGCCGTACAACCTCTCGACGGTTACTCAGGCAGTCGTTATTGCAGCACTTGAGCGAGCACCTGAAATGCTCGAAGCGGTTGAGGAGATCAAGTACGAGCGTGCGCAGGTGCTAGAGCAGCTAAAACACCTGCAATATCAGGGGGAGTCGTTTATCGTGGTGCCAACTCAGGCGAATTTTATTCAAATTGGTTTCAGTTCGAACTTGCCAAATTTTCAGCAACTGCCCGAAAAACTGCACGCTTATATGCTAGACAATGGCGTACTAATCAGGAAAGTGGGCGCACCAGGATATTTCAGAATAACGATTGGAACGCCCGAAGAAAATCAGCGCTTCCTCAATTTGTTGAAGTCATGGGTAGCCCAGTAGTTATTTCAACTTCTTCTCAAGCCATGCAGCCAGCCGGGTTAGTGGCCAACAAGCGCGAAAAAGTAGAGCAAAAATACTAGTGAATAAACCCGCAACGCCGCATCCGGTGCAGTAAAACGGTTCGCGTCGATAATTTGCTGTCCAACTTTAAGAACTTCGACGACTCCTAGAAGTACGACTAACGATGTTGTTTTTATCATGTGGGTTATCAAATTTATGAGCTGCGGATTAGCGGCGGATGGTGAACGGAAGTATGCGGCTTCAATTTGTGCGCGCGGAACTGATTCAATTTGCACCACGTACCAGGTCCATGGTTTCTGTCACACCCCAAAAAATGAAGACTAACACTGCTGAGGTATAGCCAGACCAGACATATCAACTCCGAATGTTTTTGCAGCTGTAAAGAACACCAGGAACAATAGAACAAGTTGTGGCACATTATGCGTACGAACTCCAAGTACACCTTGAGAACTGCGTTGATCAACTGCAACCTCATGCTGCAACAAGTCCGAGCGCTGCGCTTAGAGGAACTGCAACTAAAAGTGCTAGAAATGCAATTGAAAACGAAGTCCAGAGTCGCCGAGCAACCTGGAAAAGTTATTGCCCTCAAATATGACCGCGAGCCCCGGTGGTAGACTAGTGAACATACTTCACCCTCTTTTCAACGAACCGCGCAAACAACGAGATTGATAGAGAAGTATAAGTGCATATGCAACAACAAGCATGAGCAGCGCCTCGCGTTAGTCTTGTAGTAGAGCGCAATGATGTCCTTGGCCAGATTCATCAGGTCCATTAAGTGCAACAATTGAAACAACTGAGGTCTCCTTCACCAAGAAGATGGTGTTTGCAGTGAGCGAAGGAAGTGCAACTGGTAGTGACTGCGACAAAATTATGAGCAACATCACCTTAATTTTGCTCATTCCGAGCGCTTTAGCGGCATCACTCTGCTCCTTGTCAATTGCTTGAAACGCACTACGGAAACTTTCTGCTATATACGCACTACCTATAAAAATACAAGTCCAGTAATTGCAGTCGTTAGTGAGGGGATTTAATGCCAACTTTCGGCAATGCGTAGTAATAAAATACAACTGCACGATTAGAGGCGTATTTCTGGCCAGTTCAATGTAAACACCAAGAACTTTTGCGAGTACCGGAACTTCGAAAAACCGGACAACTGAAAGCGCAAATCCAACTACTCGAAGTGACCCGACAACTCCGCACAAAGCAACCCCAGAACGGTCACGCCCGCTGCATCAACAACGCACAACGGCACGCACTCGCGCATGAACAACGGATCTAGAATTTTAACTCCTACACTTAACTAGTGGTTTTATTATACCACAAGTCGCACTTGCAGTTTGAACGCCGGACCCCTGTCAGATTTCAGGTTGTAGACTTCATTCTGTGCCTAAATTCGTTATACTTCGTCATCTGCGAGCAGTTCTTTTAGTTCTGTGTGGATGTAATTTCTGGTTGCTAATTCACCCAGTTGAAGTCGAATCGCTGTGATTTCCCGTGCAAGATATTCAGTATCTGCAAGATTTCTTTCCGCGCGTTCACGATCATGCTCCATGCTCACACGGTCGCGGTAAGTTTGCCTATTTTGTGCAAGCAGTATAAGAGGTGCGACATATGACGCTTGAAGAGATAACATAAGAGTCAGCGCGGTAAAACCATGTTCTGCAGAATCGAAACGAAGTTCTTCAGGTGCAAGCGTATTCCAGGAAATCCAAAGTATACAGAATACTGTCAGCCAGAAAATGAATGCAGGTGTTCCCAAAAAGCGCGCAATCGCTTCAGAAATGTTACCGCCGAAGTTTGCATACTCACTTGTGCCTGTCCTTCGCTTTCTTCTGCGTCTTTTTGTAAGTGGAGTGTCCATTTTTTTGTTGAAGTCATTTGCAGGTCTTGCCATTACAAATCATCCCTCCAGTTTTCTGGTAGCATGTGGTCTATAACATCATCAACTGTAATCGCTCCTAGTAGTCGTTTGTTTGAATCTAAAACTGGCACTACGAACGCGTTGTACGCCGCGAAAACTCTAGCAACAATAGCAAGTGGAGTGTTCGGCTCAACAAACTCCGCATTTGTATCAAGAATTTGACCGAGCTGGAGGTGCGGAGGGTACCGCAGAAGCTGCTGGAACTGCAAAACACCAAGAAATCGCCCAGTTGGAACTTCTGTCGGTTGCCCGCACACAAACACCAGAGATGCTAAACTTGGAGAAAGCTCCTCGCGCCTGATTTGTGCAAGTGCCAAAGCAACTGTTGCATCAGGTTGTAGCACAACAGGATTAGTTGTCATCAAACCGCCGGCTGTGAACTCACCGTACTTGAGAAGCTGCCGTATATCATCTGCGTCCTCAGGATTCATCTGCTCAAGAAGTTTGTTTTTCTTCTCTTCTGGCATTTTGTTCAACAAGTCCGTTGCATCATCAGGTTCCATCTCCTCGAGCACATCTGCCACGCGCGCCTGCTCGAAGTTCGCAAGAATCAGCAACTGATCGTTTTCAGGCATCTCCTCAAGCACATCTGCCAGAGTTTTATCATCAAGTCCAGATGCGACTTCGAACTGCCGCTTTTCTTCAAGATCTAGAAGTACATCTGCAACATCAGTTGGTTTCATGTCCTCAATTGACTCAAGTATATGGTCATTCGATTGTGTATACTTATCCTTATTAGGCTGCACAAACAACTTCAGATTTTCCGCATCCAGGAACTTGGTTTCACCCTTTTTGCCAAAAAATCCAGCAATCAGCGATGTTGTTTCTATGCTACGAACGAACAACTTCGAGAGTTTCCAATCTCCTCCGAGCGTGCGCACAATTGAAAAATCTTCCACTTTTAGATTTTCTACAACTGAAGTTTTTTCATTAGGTACCTGTAAAATACGCCCCATCAAATTGGAGAACCCCAGCGTTTCAAGGTCCCGTTTTTGAAAACGACGCATATTCAACAGTCCAGTAATTATAATTGCATCACCAGTAATTGACGTGACACGAGTTAGCGGTAGAAATACTCTACGTTTTCCGAGAATCTGCACCACGAAGCCAACTGCACGCGCACCGAGTTTCGGACTTAAGATTAGTACGATATCGCGTATCCTACCAACTTGATCGCCGTTGGGGTCAAACACCGGCAAATTTTCAAGTCGCGAAACAAACATTTCTGTACTACTCTTCACGTTACGCATTATAGCACTATTCCGCATTTTCACGAAATACTTGGTGAAGACTGCCTTTTGCGAAGCAAAAGACCGCCAACCGCGCAGGTGGTGCGCACAACAATAGTGTTTTATAAAACGCCGTCAAATTGCGCGCCCGCGCGCGCAACAATGGCATTTCACAGAGTGAAATTCCGCTTTTAATTGTCAATTGCCGCCTTGATCTTGAGCGTTAACTTTGCATAAAATGCAGGTCTCAGAACATTCTTGTACTTGCTCATCCAGCCAGATTTGTCAACGAGTCCGTTGCTGAGCACTTGTGCGGCATAAAAAGTCACTTGATCCGGGGGAGCGTAGCCACCAGGAGTGCAGATATACTCGTGAGTGGTTTTCCAGCTTTTGTGCCTCTTCAAGCGATAGAATTCAGAAATATGCACCCACAACATTTTGTCCAGCAATTGAGCCATCAGTTGTCAGTTTGCTCTTCCCCCGAACGAACGCTCCACAATTTCAATTTCTGTTTCCAGTTTACTGAACTACGCATGAAACTTCTTGAGTTTCGTATTAACTTGCGAATCGTAGTAGTGAGTATCATTACCGAACTGAATGTACTCGTTGTTCATAAATTTACTCGCACTTTCAGCAGATAACAAAAGGACTGCACTTGATTTAGGTGTGGAAATCAGCCCGTGTTGAACACCATCGTTGTAGCTAACAATATCCCACAAATACCCCCCAAGCTGTATTTGTTTTGTCTTCGTGTATGCTATAACAACCAAGTTTTCCATAACGGACGCAGTGTTTGCAATTACTTTTACAACATCTCTTATAAACGCATCAGTTTTTATGTAGAGTGCGGGTCTCAGAGCGTTCGTCTCGTTCACTTCAAGCGGGTTGAAGTTTATCTCACCATCTTAAAGCATTTTATGACTTGTTGTAGAATTCAACAACCACGAGTCTTCATACGCCCACACTGACTCTTTCAGCACACTTGCATCACCCGCATTCAGCACAAGCGCCAGAAGACCTGATTTGTTTCAGGTGATTTTACTACTTTTTGTGCATTTTCAGATGTTAAGTGCGCCTGTAGATTATCAAGACTTTTAGTTATATCATTGAACTTCTCAGGTATATCTAGTAGATTGTAACTGCTTACATCAAGCAGCAAGGTTACTGTATTCTTGGGTCCAGAGACTCCAACAACTTCATCATTGTTGTAGCCGATTGTGTCCCAGTTGTAGCCAGCAAAGGCAACCTTAGAACTAGCGTAATATTTACTTGCTGATGCGTTCGCAGCGTTGTAGGAATCGCATTGATTTTCAAGTAGACCACACTTTCTTCACCAGCCGATTGCGAGGTCTTAAAAATGCAAGATGCACCAAGTAAACGACAAGGAAACACTAACTAGTTGTATTCCAGCCATTTTTAATTTCCGCACATTCAATTTCATATTACTCCTTACAAAAAAACCATGAGTATGATTATAAACTACTGAGAACAAATCTGTCTAAAGTCAGCATGAACTTAACAACTAATAACTGGTGTATGGAAGTTGTTGTTGACCTCTACAGCGAAAGTTCCGTTGTTGTGCTATAATGCGGGCATGTCTAAAAGAGAAGATTTACGCAACGTGGCAATTGTCGCACATGTTGACCATGGGAAAACGACGCTTGTTGATGCGATGCTCAAGCAAACAAATTCTTTTGGTGAACGTGAAGTTGTCGATGATCGTGCGATGGATTCTGGTGACCTTGAGCGCGAGAAAGGTATTACCATTCTTGCAAAAAATACTGCTATTAAATATCTTGACAAGCGCAATTCATCCAGCGGAACACCAGTTACGATCAATGTTATTGACACACCAGGACATGCAGATTTTGGAGGTGAAGTCGAGCGCGGTCTCAGCATGGTTGATGGAGTTGTTTTGCTCGTGGACTCTTCAGAAGGTCCTCTTCCGCAGACTCGTTTTGTTCTGAAGAAAGCGCTGATTGCGAAGTTGCCTGTAATAGTTGTGGTGAATAAAGTGGACCGCCCTGATGCCAGAATATCTGAGGTTGTTTCAGAAACACTTGATTTACTGCTTGGGCTTGCAAGTGATCTGGCAGATGAGGGCATGGAACTTGATACCGATGTTGTGTTGAACGCGCCAGTTATCTACGCCTCAGCGAAGGCAGGTGCTGTATCCACTAATCAACCTGCAAACGGAGCACTTCCAGACAACTCGAACCTCGAACCGCTCTTCAGTGCAATTTTAGAACACATTCCTGCACCTGAGTTTGATCCAGATGGTACATGTCTTGCACAAGTTACTAATCTGGATGTCTCACCGTTTCTGGGGCGTTTAGCACTTGTGCGAATCTACAGCGGTGAATTTATCAAGGGCAGAAGTGTTGCCTGGATTAAGAACGGTAAAGCGGACGGTCCGGGTGCGGATATTCAGACCGTTAAGATTACTGAATTGCTGAAAACTAAGGCACTTGATCGTCACCCAGTTGAAAAGGTTGGTCCAGGTGATATTGTTGCAATTGCTGGAATTCCAGACATCTCGATTGGTGATACACTAGCAGATTTGGCAAATCCGCACGCTTTGGATCCAATAGTGGTTGACGACCCTGCGATTAGTGCAACAATTGGAATAAATACCTCGCCACTTGCTGGTCGAACTCCGAAAATGCCAGCGGTTAAAGATAAGGACAGAAAAGTTACTGCGCGGCAAGTTAAAGACAGGTTGGATCGTGAACTTATAGGAAATGTTTCACTACGAGTTTTGCCAACAGATCGTCCGGACACCTGGGAAGTACGGGCGCGCGGAGAACTTGCGCTCGCAATTTTGGTGGAGCAGATGCGGCGTGAAGGATTTGAGTTGACAGTTGGTAAACCGCAAGTTGTCAAGAAAACCGTCAACCAGAAAGTGCACGAGCCGTTCGGAATTGCCACAATTGATATTCCGGAGGAGTTCATGGGCGAGATAACGCAGCTGATGGCGGCTCGCAAGGGCGAAATGCTGCACATGATGAACCACGGCTCTGGTTGGATACGGCTCGAGTTTTCTGTTCCCGCACGAGGATTGATCGGTTTTCGCACACAGTTCTTGACGAATACGCGCGGAACTGGAATCATCTCGAGCATTTCAGATGGCTACAAACCTTGGGTAGGAGTAATCGAGACACGCACAGTTGGTTCGTTGGTTGCAGATCGTTCAGGTGTGGCGACGTCTTTTGCAATGGTGAAACTTCAAGAACGCGGGAAGTTCTTCGTTGAGCCAACACAAGAGGTTTACGAGGGCATGGTTGTGGGACAGAACTCGCGTAATGAGGATATGGTTGTTAACATCACCAAGGAGAAACAACTGACGAATATGCGTTCAGTAACCGCTGATATTGCGGAGTCTATGGCGCCACCAGTGAAGTTGACGCTTGAAGAGAATTTGGAGTTCGCAGCTGAAGATGAATGTGTTGAAGTAACACCAGAGTTCGTGCGCATTAGAAAAGTAACTCTGAACAACGACCAACGTGCAAGGGAGCAGAGCCGTGCAAAAAAATCTACCTAGTAATCAAAAAGATGGTAGTTTTTCATTTGTTCTAGGCTTAATCGCAGCGGTTTTTGGTGCGGCGGTTGTGGTCGCAATTGCTAGTGTTCTTCTACACCGGATTGGGATCAACACACCAGTTCCATATGGTTTTATCCTCGCAGTTGCACTCTTGTTTTCTGCGGGCGTTCTCATTCGCTACCACTTTGGGGGATTCTTGGTATATTTTTTTGCAGTTGCCTGTTCAGTAGTTGTTTATATGTTGGCAACACTTGATACTGGTGATGTATTAGTTCTAGGCGGTACGATTGCAGGTGAGAAACCGTGGGCAGGTTATTTAGGGTGGTGCATAGTCATTGGTGCGTTCATTTTTCCACTTGCTGCTTCACTTCTACCAGAAGCGTGGTTGCATGCGAGAAGTAGCACAAAACAACTAAGTAGTGATGACGATGACTTGAATTTTATGTATGGAATTACTGAGCAAACTGATGTAATGCTTCTGGAAGCATTCGAGTGTTGCGAGTTCGCGGTTGAAGCCAAAAGTGACGGAACTCCAGTTACACAAGTGGACAAAGAGGTTGAAGAATATATCCGCGCAAAGATTATGCAGAAGTTCCCAAATGATGTGGTTTTGGGTGAGGAATTTGAAAGTGCGGGCGCAGATTTGAGCGCTGAAAACAAGGCTCGTCGATGGATAATCGATCCAATAGATGGCACAAAGAACTTCATTCGCGGTGTGCCGATTTTTGCAACACTTATTGCACTTGAAGAGTTCAACTCTATAACAGGTGTTCGTAAACCAACTAAGTCGATTGTTTCAGCACCTGCACTTGCTGCGCGCTGGTGGGCAAGTCCGAAAGTGCGCGCGTGGAAGTTCGATGCGTCAATTGGTGGAAAACCAAAGCGCATTGACACTTCAAGTGTGCAGAATCTTGAAGACGCATTTACGAGCATTTCGAGCGCTGGTGGATGGGTAAATTCTGCACCTGAATACGTGAACTTCTTCACAAAACTGTCTGGAAAAGTTGCACGAACCCGCGGATTTGGCGATTTCTACTCATATATGCTTCTTGCTCAAGGAGGCGTTGACATTGCGACTGAACCAGATCTTGAACTTTACGATGTTGCAGCGCTCATTCCAGTGGTTGAAAATGCGGGTGGTGTTTTTAGAGCCGTTGATGGTAATTACTGGTCAACTTCAGGTGGCATAAAATCTGCGCGTGCTTCAGCGAACCGTGAACTAGATGAACAACTACAGGAGCTTTATGATTGTGCGTGAACTAGACGAACTTCGCAATTTAATTGATGAAGTGGACGATGAAATCTTGCATTTGCTTGCGCGTAGATTCGCACTAACAACAGAAGTTGGTTACTACAAAGCGCAGAACAATCTTGAACCGTTGGATGCAACCAGAGAGGCGAAACAGTACAAGAAGTTGAAGAAATTAGCGACTGAATACGGACTGCCCGCAGGGATTGAGAAAGACATTTTCGAGATATTTATGCAGTACTCAAAACAACAGCACACAATTATCAAGAAGGGTTGGTAGTCAAAAAATATGAAGAACTTGCCCGAAGAGCTGACTGCACAGTTTCGCGAGCTTATTGTGGAGTTTCGAGATTCTAGTCTTGTGGATATTTCAAGTAGTTGCATAGCGAAGAGTTTGGAGTTGTACTTTAAGGAGCTGGAAGAATGCATCTTGGGCGGCAAGTTAACGCGCGCCTCGAAGTTCTTGAGTTATGCGTGCGTTGACGAGTCGAATATCCAGAAGATGCACGTATACTTTTGTGCAGCACTTGAATTTTTCCAGACCGCGATGCTCGTTCATGATGACATAATTGATGGTGACGCAGTGCGCAGAGGTCGATCAACGAGCCGCATTACATTGGGAGAAAATGAGGCACTACTACTTGGTGATTTCGTACTGTCCGCTGCGTCTTGGTGTTTTTCCAAAGCACAAGTACATGCACAAATGGAGGGTGTGCCGTTAGTTGTTTGCTCAAAACTTGCAGATATTTGGCACAAGATGCACCGCGACGTTATTCTAGGGCAAGTTCTTGATGCAAAACTTGTCAACCAGCCACTGAATCAACTACTCAGGGATACAAATGCGCTCAAAAGTGCGGCCGCGGATGCCAGAAAAGTCGTTCGTCTGAAAACTGCGAGTTATACAACGGTTGCTCCGGCTGTCTTGGGGCTGACTTTACGAGGTGCTGATGATACGCGCGTAGAAGCTGAAACTGTGCTGTTAGAAGTGCGAAAAGGTGTTGAATTTCAGCAGAACAACGATTTCAAAGACTTGCAGAAAGACATTCAAACTGGTAAGGTTTCCGCACTTATCGTAGAATTGCTAGAGAAGTTGTTATTGGAAGGTGAAGTGTGTGCAGGTGATCAAAGTATTCTGCAGCTTTTAGAGGATTTCGCGAACAGTGAGCGCATAATTCCAGATCAAGTTGATAGATTACGGGAACTTCTGGAAAGGAGAAGTTGATGTTATATCATGTACTTACGAAAACTATTGGATTGTTCACCAGGCTGTATTTTAGGGCGTTCACTAAGAACAAGCGCAGTATCCCCAAGAAAGGTGCAGCAATTGTAGCGTCAAATCATCTTGCAGTTATCGACTCATTTGTCTTGCCGATTGTTGTGTGGAGAAAAATCTGGTTCATCGGCAAAAAAGAATACTTCAGGAGTGATACGCTGAAGAACAAGTTGATAAAATTCTTCTTCACGAGCGTGTCCGTCTACCCAGTTGATCGAAACGGTGGAAGAGCGGCTGAAGAGGCGCTAAATATTGGCAAGAACGCACTAAATTCTGGAAACCTCTTCGGCATATATCCGGAGGGAACGCGTTCACCAGATGGGCACTTGTACAAGGGGAGGACTGGAATTGCTAAACTTGCACTTGAAAAACAGGTACCAGTTATTCCAGTTGCCATGATTGGGACTAGAGAGGCACAAAAACCTGGACAGCGGTTCGCGTATCCGAAGAGGTGCGGTGCTGTTTTTGGCGAGCCTCTGCATTTTGATGAATTCTACGATTCCTACGCCGAAGCAATTGCTGCAGACAATGAACAAGAAGTACATACCATAATTCGGCAAGTAACGGACAAGATTATGCGTGCCATTTGGGAGATCAGTGATCAAACCTATGTGGATATGTATGCAACTGACGCCAAGAAGTTGATCAATGCAGGTGTTGATATTGAGGAGTACGCAGTTAAAAACGGTGTACAAATTCTCAAAAAGAGTAGACCACTAGTAGAATATATGAATTTTCATTATTTATTAAGCATATATTTAATATTCGAACTGTACGATGCGTGGTAGGTGACGGGATAAAACCCGTTGCCAATAATGAGGTAAAATGAAAAATATGTAGTTACTATTATACTATAGAGGTGGTTCAGAGGTGGTTCCCTAAAAATTCCTAGGGGGTCACTTTTTGTATAAAATAATCCAAAAAACTCTTGACTTTTTATAAAAAGTGCTACACTGTTAACGTTAGTTATTCTTTTACTTAAGGAGTCAATTTGAAATGGCGTGAAAATGCAGGATGTGCGAACCATGATCCGGAATTGTTTTTTCCAAGCGGGGGCATGGAAGGTGTTCTAAAA
>AXYY01000008.1 GCA_000485475.1 Candidatus Ancillula trichonymphae ImTpAt | reverse complement strand
CCTGAAATGTGCACTCTGGTAGATATTTTTCAAGTGCGGCGATCATTGCGTACGCGCGCTCCTTGTAACTCTTGCGGAAAAGGTCGATGCGCTTCATCCAATCGAAGTTCTCGAGATACGCAACCAATGTCATCTGGGAGTTCATTGAGGAACACAAAGTCGCTGCTTCCGCACATAATACAAATTTTTCAGAAACTGCACTTGGCGCAATCGCGTACCCCATGCCGTACCCCAGGCGCAATAATCTTGGAGAATGAACCTAAGTAGATGACATTTTCGGCTGTATCGTCCATTTCTTTACTTTCTGAGCGGCCGGATGAGAGTAGTCAAACGAATAAATTGATGGGGTAAAATTCTCCGTCAAAACTCAAAAGTCCCATACGAATTGTCCTCAATAATTAAAATGTTGTATTTCTTGCAGATTTCCAGAATTTTTGGACGACGCTGAACTAGAAGTGTGGCGCTCGCAGGATTATGAAAGTTCGGAACTGTGTAAAGGAACTTGATTTTTTCTGCTCGTTAAGTTTGACAATAGTTTCCTCAAGCAGCTGTGGAATTAAACCTCCATTGTCCATCTTGATGGTTAACGACATCCACGCGGTAACTCGTGAAAATCCCCCTGGCGCCCACATAAATCGGCTCCTCGCACAGTAGTATACAACACCTCCGGGGTTGATAAATAAACGAGTGATGTAATCGAGCGCTTGCTGTGATCCAGAAGTTAACACAACGTTGTCTTTTTGTGCCTGCACGCCCTCCAACTTGCAGATGTCCAGGACCAGTTCGCGCAGCCGCTTGTTGTCCCCTGAACAGTTCCGTATTGCCAGAGTTTTGTCCCTTTTTCAGCAACAATTTTCTCCAGCACTTTCGAAATCTCATCAAACGGCATTTGATCTAGACTTGGCATTTCACCAGCTAAGGAAAATGACCTCCGGGTGTTCAGCAACAACTGCAAACAGCGTGCGTACCTCACTTCTAGTTAGCGCTTTCGCACCCTCAGAATATGAACTCTCCAATTCGCACATAAAACCACCGATTATGAAAGAATTATAGCACAATTTACTTAACACTTTATTTACTAGAAATGCAGCCTAACAACTTAAAACTTCTGCTATAGACGTAGTTTGACCATATTCCGCTTTGCGAAATGCCATTGTTATGCGCATCTGCGCAATTAAACCGCGTTTGCTTTACAAACACATGTTACTTCTGCTGCTGGATGTGCTATACTGATGGGTAGTTTCTGAAAGGAGGTTGCGTTGAAAAAAATTCTAGTTGCATTGGGCACCAGACCTGAGGCGATCAAGCTAGCTCCGCTCATTCGGAACTTAAAAGTGCAGGACTTCAAAGTTGAAGTTGTGAGCACAGGACAACATACCGATCTGGTCAGTTCTATGCTTGACCTGTTTTCAATTCAGCCAGATCATGTCCTGAGTGTGCAGAAAGTTGCAAAAACTCTTCCGCAAATCGTTGCTAGTGTCCTGAAAAGTGCGGAAGTTGTTTTGGAGCGCACGCAGCCAGACTTGGTAATTGTTCAAGGAGATATACTGCTTCTGCATTTGCCTTTGCGCTCGCCGCATTTTACAACCACATCGAAGTTGCGCACGTTGAGGCTGGATTTAGAAGTCATGATGCGCTGTCGCCATTTCCTGAAGAACTGAACAGGGTCTACATTGGTCAAATTGCCAAGTATCACTTCGCACCAACCAAACTTGCCGAGAAAAATCTACTTGCAGAAGGAATCAGCGCAGAAAACATACGCGTAATCGGTACCTCAATTTGATGCTTTGCGGCTGATTTTAGGCAACGAGCGCTTCGAAAACAGGTCAAGTACGAAGTCCAGCAACACCAACTTGAAGAAGTAGATTCTCTTGACTCAGCATAGACGTGAGAACTACGAAAAACGGAAAAATGGCGTATTCAAGGCGATTGCTGAGGTTGCTCGCCCAATATGAAAATAGTGTAGAAATTGTGTTCCCGATGCATCAAAATCCCGCACCGCAGTTCGTGCAGCGAGCAAGCAGTATTTTGAAGACCTGAGCAACATCAGGATGATCGAGACCCTTGACTATCAAGTTTTCATCAGCTTGATGGCGTCTTCCGACTTGATTGTGACGGATTCAGGTGGAATTCAGGAGGAAGCACCGAACCTGAGCGTCCCAGTTCTAGTCACGGAGGAATACCACCGAGCGCACAGAGGCTGTTGATGCAGGAGCTGCCAGATTTTAGTTGACACTGAGGAGCGCGCGGTGTTCAGTGCGATACCGATCTACTAGACAATAAAAAGAACTACGAGTCCATGCGGCACAAGCAGAATCCTTATGGTGATGGTTACAGTTCACGGAGAATTACAAGTCACTATTGTGGGGTATTACTCTTAAAAATTTTTAAATTTACGCAAAATATTTGACAACTGGCAAGTGCGAGAGTATAATATGAAGAAGCACCAGTGTGTGCGTAAAAAGGAATCGGGGTGGTCATTGTGGAGAAATTGAGTAAAGTTGTGTACCGAGTGGTTGCGCTTGTAGCTATTGTTGTAAGTCCGAGTGTGGTATGGGCGAGTAGACTGCGAGTTCTGTGAGTGCTTCTGCAGAGGTTGTTAACGAGGAAGTTTTGGCTGAACTTGAAGAAGATTTTCAGCCGGGTGTACCTGCTCAGGTGCCAGAAAGTGCAGCCGCTGAGAGTGCAGTTACTCAGCAAGTTGGAGGTCCAGTGTTTGGCGTGTAGTTGGACGAAAATGGTGAAGTGACAATTGAAGGTGTTACTTATAAAATCAACCAGGACACGCACGATGCTGAAGTGATTAAGGTTGCTGCAACTGGGGGACAAGTTAGTATTCTGGATCATGTCACAACTGATTACCAGGATTATCCGGTCACTAAAATTGGTAACAGAGCAGCGATTAATCAGGACTTGATGGTTATACCGAACGAAGTACGCATTTGGTACAACACGAACTTGACGCACTTCACAGTTCCTAAAACAGTTTCGGTGATTGATGAAGCAACATTTACAGCAAGTGGACTTCAAGATATTACATTTGTGGAAGGTTCAATTCTACATACAATTGACGAGCGCGCATTTGCATACGTTCCAATGACTTCAGTTAAGTTTTCAGCGAACTTGTTACTAATTGGTTCGTCCGCATTTGCGGCGATGGACTTCAGGCGGTTGAGTTTAATCAGAATCTGCTTTTAATACAGCAGAGTGCATTTGCATACACTCACATTCCGCATGTTTCGTTCCCTAGTTCGGTAAAATTCTTGGGTGTTAGTGCATTTGCGTATGCAGGTATTGAAACTGTCAGTTTCCAAGGAGTGAACCCTCCGCAAATATCGAATAAGGCGCACGCACCAGCAAAAGGTTCTTTCGGTGTCTCAGGTGTGCTGATAACATTCAACTGTGGTTTATACGGTGACGGAGCTATGCACAGCGAGTATGAAGGGTATGATGCACTAAGTTTGTCCAGTGGTCGCTCAGTAGTTGTAGGATACATCACCTGAATGCGCAACTCAAGAGTAGATACGAAACTGGCATAAATGCGGCGGCGGGCGCACCATCAGTAGAAAATTCTATGTTGGTGCGCAAGGAATACTGTGGAAACTGAGCTACGAATACACGCACAAGTTAAACGGTTCTATTTTCTTGCACTTAGCGGACTTCGCTTTATCGCGGCATACACACTGGTAATTCTTCATCATACAATACCGAGTTTTCATCCAACTTTTGGTCCAGATGCATTTTATGTATTAACTGGTTACCTGATTACATTTTCAATAGTTAACAGTTTAATAAAGTAGAATAATCCGCACCTTCGACGGTATTTTTCCAGGCGTCTCAGAAATGTTATGCCGTCATTTATTCATACTCTTCGGTTTGGTTTCAGTTTATGAGTAGTACTATTTTGGTGATGTGAATTTTATGAAGACCATTGAGCAAGATGGACTTGCAGCACTGTTTCAAGTCGCCAACTGGCACGCCATTGATAGTAGTTCAAATTATTTTGGGAGGCTTTTGGCCAAATAAACCCATTTGGGCAGATGTGGAGTTTGTCAGTAACTGAGCAATTTTTTATTCTAATACCGTTTGTTCTCTGGTTTATTTGGAAGGTTTGCAGGCACGACAACTTGTACAAAACTTTTAGACGCATGGCAACTTGTGTTGGAGTACTCTGGGTCGCGTCAACTTTTGTCATGTCAATACTTTGGTGGCACGAAGCAGCACAGCAACGCATGTATATGGTGTGACCGATGCTAGATTGCATGAATATCTTCTAGGTTCGTTTGCAGTACTTGTAGTTTTGTGGCAGAGTAAGAATTCATCACGAATAGTTCGTGCACTTTCTAGACTTTCGATAAACATCAAGAAGTTGCTCTTGTCAATCGTTATTCTTTCTGCTGCATTTATCTGGATGCTGATGATTGCTTTAACAGAAGATTATCATGCTGCGTATCTATACAACGGCGGTTTCGTATTTATTTCTGTGGCTTTAACAATTCTTGCTCTTTCGCTGTTGCACAAGGATAATCCGTTCGTCAAGTTCTTTGCGCACAACTTCCTAATTGCATTAGGTGCATACAGCTACGAGATTTATGTCTCCACCTGTTTATTGCCATGATAATTAAAACTATAACTCCTGATGTGGATCCAGTAACATTTTTGCAACAACTCTGGTTTTGTCATCGCTGTTTTCTTCACTCATGTATCATGCGGTAACTCATCGTTTCCGGGTCAGAAAATTTAATAGTGACCGCGTAATTCCGGTGGTTGCGCGAGCACTCGGGTTGTCCATTGCGTTCTCCATGTGGTTGCCGTATGTTGAAACTGCCAGAATTGCATATGTTAGGAGTCATGATACTGCCAGTGGCGTTGCTCAGGGTGAAGATAATAAAAATTATTGCTGTAAAAACTCCGACTACTCCTGCTAATTTTTCAGCAGTTGTAATTGGTGATTCAGTTGCCGCTTATTATCACAGGGTATGCTCAATATTTATAACAGGACACATGGGGGAGGCAATCAAGTACACAAATTATGCTGCTGTTGGTTGCGGTTTGCTTGATGCTGTTAAAGTAACTTTGAGTAAGAGAACAGAGTGAAAATTCAACAATAGTGGTAATAAAAATAACTGTACTCATTGGAGAAATAATCTTGAAAAAGCCATGAACAGTGGAAAAGTAGACGTTGTAATGATTGATGATGATATTGATGTAAATGACATCGCGTTTGAATCTGGTGGCATAAGTTTTTAGCCATGCAGTACGGAAGTATAAGGATAAATATGCCAAAGTCCTTGAGTTTATTAACAGCAAAGTTTCTTCAGTTGGGGCAAAAGTTACAATTTCAGGTGTTTTACCCTACACTGGGAACCATAAAGATAAGACATATTCAGATTGTTATAATACTATGCTCAACAATTACATGAAGAACCACACCCGCATTGGATGTTTGTCAACAATGAACAGATTTTGTGCACTGAAGAGCAAATTAAAAAAGGTGATACATATTGTTAACGCCAAAACAAGTCATGGGTCAAATATATTTCAAGCCGATATGGTACATATTAGCACTGATGCCTATTTAACCATGGGTTCAATTTATGTTGACTTGGTACAAGAATTTCTCAAAAAGAATGAGTAAAGTATGAGGTATATTATAGATAATTTTGGCGAATCGTGTGTAATGTTTGCATTGTTGTCTTTTTTATTTTTCTAGTTTATATTACGATTATGCTGACTGCATATTCTTTTAGAAAGTTGGATATTCCGGGAGATTCTCAGAAGTTTGAGTGGCACTTTTTGATTCCATGCAGAGACGAGGAGACCGTTATTGGTCAAACTGTTGAGTATTTTTTATACACGAACTTTCCATATGGCTATTTTGGGTAATTGATGACGATTCAGATGATGCAACTGCGAGCATTGTTGAAAACTACGCGCGGAAAGTTGGCAGTACTAAATACGAATTGTCCGCAGAAAACTGCCAAATGCACGAGAACTGGAAAGGCGCATGCGCTCAATGATGCATGGTTTCGAGTTAAGGACTCTCTGTTGACTCGGAATGTTGACTTTTTTAACAAAGCTGTGGTTGTGGTAATCGATGCTGATGGAATTCCTGCCAAGAACTTCACGGAGGTTTGTGCGGGTCCTGAACTTTTGGGCGACCCTAGAGTTGGAGTCATACAGGTTGAAGTTCGCATGAAGAACCGTGATGATGAGCCACCTGAAAAAGGTTCGCCCGCAGGTTCGAAAGTGTTCGGCAAGCGGACCATGAAGTTGCTTGTGCGTATGCAAGATATTGAGTTTCACCAGTCAATTTCTGCCATGCAAATCAGCTGCAAGTATGTGGGAACGGAACGGTCTCGGTGGCAACGGGCAGTTAACATGCGCATCTGCATTGGAATCAGTTGCAGACGAGAACGGCCCCTGAAAAGGTGCAACTACTTGAAGATTTTGAACTTGGCCTGCATTTAATCTTGGCTGGTTGGGTCAATGCGTACACTTTTACAACCTGGATTGATCAGGAGGCACTTTACTCGTTCAGAAGATTTATGCATCAGCGAGCCAGGTGGGGCTCAAGGAAACTATGCAGTGCATCAAGTATGTGCTCGAACTGTGGTCCGAAGTGTTAGGGTCTGGAGATTGGGATTAGTTGAAATCTCTACTTCATGTCATTACCTTGGATTCATTTTTTGGCAACATTTTCATATCCTGTTGCAATTGTGTATTCGTTCTACAAGGCCGATTTGGGCAGGGCACTGTTTGGGTTGGTAAAATTGGGCAACCTTGGCATTTTCTGTCGTTGTTGATTATTGGTGTTATGGAATTCGGCATATTTGGAATATATTACCATATGGACACTGAGAGGTCGAGTTTGTTAGTGTGATGCGTATCTTTACGGGTGTTTGTATTTTTTTACAACCTTTTAATCTACCTAATTGCATGCAAGACGTTCTTCAACATCATTAAAAAGGAGAGTGGTTGGGCAAAAACTGTTCGAAATTCAGAAACTAGTATAATTGTCACCAGATACGATTAGCGGAATTCTGCTTCGCAGAATGCGGTCAACTGCGCATAACAATGGCATTTCACTTCGCGAAACTCAACTGATCTGTGTGAGTTGCGTACAGTGCGGTGTTTGCTCCGCAAACTCTGCCAACTTTGCGCGCGCCGCAGGCGAACAAACCAAACCCACGCAGCACTGCACAAACATTTCTACATCGACTGGCTTGCGCGCGCAAAAACCTGTGTTTGCTTTGCAAATTCCGCTAAACCTGCGTGAGTTGACTTGACTTGACCGAAGAAGTGTAGTATTATACTACATAATAGATGTGTGATCGATCTATTGGAAGTGTGCCAGAGCGGTCGAATGGAACGGTCTTGAAAACCGTCGAGGGAAACCTCCCAGGGTTCAAATCCCTGTGCTTCCGCTGATTACCCCACAGTGGGGGAAACAAAATCCGCAGTTTTATCAGTGTTTTACTAGTAGTTGTAATTTTAAGAATTCTTCTTGTCCAACGATTAGCTCATTGGAATAAATAATAGTGAAATTCTTCTAACCGTCTACCATTAAAAACTGCATACAACGCTTGCTCAAAATGTCATAGGGTTGTGGTATATATATTATAATGTAAACAGATATGGAGATTTATGATTGCGGCGAAAACAAGAGTAAGTGAGGTGCTTGACGAGTGGCTTATAAATACATTGTTAGACTTGATATTAGCAGTGGTTTTGTGCGCACTTTGATAACAGGCATGGGCTTGAGCATACGAGATTTTGCCGAAATGGCAGATATACCATCTACTATAGTTCATAACTGGATGTCCAGTAGACAAATGCGTATAAAGATGCAATTTTCAAGATGTATAACACTTTTCTTGATGATATTGAAACGCTTGAACAAAAT
>AXYY01000007.1 GCA_000485475.1 Candidatus Ancillula trichonymphae ImTpAt | reverse complement strand
GACGCAGATTCAGATTTGTTCTGCTTCGAATTTTTGCTTGACTTCTGAGTTTTCGTCTCCGACTACACACTAGCAATTTGATCTTCAGCCTCGTGCAACTTCTTGGCAAATTCGACATGCTCTTCCCAGATTGTGTGCGCCTCGAGGTAGTTTACCTCCCACTCGGCCTTCTGATCCTCAAAACCTGCACGCCAATCGTTCTTCTCAGAGTCAAAGCCCTTAGGGTAGATATAATTACCGTTCGAGTCGAAGTTCTGCGCAGCGCCGTAAAGTGCTGGATCAAATTCACCGTCAGAGTAGTCAATCAACTCGTTGGCCTGCTTAATCGACAAGGAAATGCGACGGCGCTCCAGGTCGATGTCAACAATCTTCGCGAAGACCTTGTCACCAATTGATGCGATCTGATCTGCAGAACTGATATGACGACTAGAAAGTTCAGAAATGTGAACAAGTCCCTCAATTCCATCAGCAACTTTTATGAACGCACCAAAAGTTACTAGTTTTACGATTTCACCAGGGACAATCTGACCAATTGCGTGATTGCGCGCAAATATCTGCCACGGATCCTCCTGAGTCGCCTTAATTGAAAGTGAAACGCGCTCGCGATCATCTTCAATTCCGAACACCTCAACAGTGACCTCTTGTCCAACTTTTACAACCTCAGATGGATGGTCAACATGGTGCCACGAAAGTTCAGAAACATGCACAAGACCATCAACACCGCCCAGATTCACGAACGCACCAAAACTGACGATTGATGAAACAACGCCCTTGCGGATTTGCCCAACAGCCAGTCCAGCAAGGAACTCACCGCGCGATTCAGCCTGTGATGCAATTAAAATAGCACGGTGCGACAACACGACATTATTTCGGTTCTTGTCCAGTTCAATGACCTTGAAGTCCAATTTCTGCCCGATGTACGACTCGATGTCACGAATTCTGTATAAGTCCAGTTGCGAAGCTGGTAGGAACCCACGAAGTCCAATGTCAACAATTGCTCCACCTTTAACCACCTCAATGATGGTGCCCTCAATTGTCTCGCCCTCCTCTTTTATGCGGATGATGTCTTCCCACGCCTTCTCATATGCAGCGCGCTTTTTTGACAAGATCAGGCGCCCCTCTTTGTCTTCTTTCTGAATAACCAGCGCACTAATCTTATCACCCAGCTTAACTAGATCTTCTGGCTTAGCATTCCGCTGGATTGAGAGTTCTTTTGCAAGGATCACACCTTCAGTTTTGTAGTTCACATCTAATAGAACTTCATCACGATTGATTTTTACAACCGTTCCTTCAATAACATCACCATCTTTGAAATACTTAATACTTTTGTCAACGGCCGCAATCAGCTCGTCGCTCGACCTAAAGGTGTTCAATACAATTTCACCTTTTTCACTTGTTACCATGCTTTGGTACCTTTCTCACTGCGAGGTTCACCGCACGCAACCGCTGCAGCTCTCCCTAATAACGGACAATTACAACTCCATTATATCACAACTACGATGCGGTTGTCAACTGCGCGCGATTTCAATTGCCCGTCCGGTATATACTTGACTTTTTCAATGCGCTGCGTTATACTGGCTGAAGATTGTCTTAAGGAGAAGTTTAATGAAAGAGAAGTTGGCAACATACGGTCCAATATGTGGCATTGTCGTGGTCTTACTAATTGTTGTGTTTTCGGTTAACCACGCGACTAGTTACGGTCCTGGTGGGAAATATGCGCCTGGAGGTTCAAGTGCTGTGTCCATGGATTCGATAAGTAATTCAACACCTCATGCATCAACTTCCACATCCTCAGCACCAGATACCGGCTCTGCAGACAGCGGAGCACCAGGACCTCGCCTGCACCCGCACCAACAGCAGGTGCAGACACGGGTACCAACCCAGCCACCAGCTCACAGCCCTAGTGCACTCGTGCAATTTCATCTCCATGCTTCACGAAGTCCGTATCAGTGAATGTAACTTTAGAGAAGTCGTGCATGTTGCAGATGACCACAGGTGTTGACAATTCGTAGCCCTCATCTTTGATCGCCTCTAGATCGAACTTGAGCAACTTATCACCAGCACTGATCTTCTGCCCGTTGTTCACAAAACTCTTGAAGTGCACGCCATTTAAGTGCACAGTTCCAATTCCGATGTGTATTAAAACTTGTAGTCCTTGTGAATCTTTCAGGGTGATAGCATGTTTCGAGCCAAAGACGGTGTCAACAACTCCATCAAACGGTGCGTAAACCTCAGAATCTTCTGGTTCAATCGCAATTCCGACGCCAAGTAGCCCCTGAGAAAATGTACTGTCATTTATGCGTTCAATTGGAACAACTTTTCCAGTGATGGGCGCCTGCACGACCACTTCTTCAGTGGTGGGCGGTTGTTCTAGCATTGAGCGGATACTGTTCGCGACAAACTGGACACTAGTGCCGATGATGACTTGCAGCGATTTTCCACCAGGACGCATAACTCCCAGTGCACCCACAGATTTGAGCGCCTTATCGTTGACGAGGTTCAGATTGTTGACCTGCACACGCAGACGCGTAATACAGTTGTCCAAAACTTCGATGTTCTTAATCCCACCAAGTCCCGCAACTATGTCCTCCGCCATTCTGATGAATCTGCCATCAACTGACTGCTCAGTTTTTTCATGCGCTAACAGTTCTTCATCTTCATCTCGCCCAATCGTTTTTAGGTTCAACTTCTTGATCAAAAAGTAGAAGATTACGAAGTACACAACGAAGAAAACCAGTCCAAGTGGTAGTACTACCCAGGGATTTTGCGCCATCGGGTTGTTCCAATTCAGGACCAGATCCGTTAATCCAGATGAGAAGCCGAAGCCCATGCGCACTGGAAGAACGCTGCAGATGAACAGTGAAATACCTGTCAAAACCGCGTGGATTGCGTAAAGAAGTGGAGAAGCAAACAGGAACGAAAATTCTAGCGGTTCGGTTATTCCTGTGAAGAACGCTGCAACTGCAGTTGAGAGCAGTAATCCGAACACAATTTTCTTGTTCCTGGTTTTCGCAGTCATGTACATTGCAAGTGCGGCTCCTGGTAGTCCGAACATGATGACTGGGAAAAATCCGGTCATGTATTGTCCAGTTGTTCCGAAAATTCCTGTGCCGGACAAAAAGTTGTTCAAGTCATTTATGCCAGCGACATCAAACCAGAAGACAGAGTTGAGAGCATGATGTAGCCCGAACGGAATTAGAATCCTGTTGAGAACTCCGTAGATTCCCACGCCCACCGCGTTCAGTCCGGCAATCAGGCCCCCGAAATTCACTAGTCCTGAAAAAAGCGGAGACCACAAAAAGTACAAGAAGAATGCGGCAACCAGCGATATCGCGCCTGCAACAATTGCAACACATCGCTTGCCACTGAAGAAGTCGAGCGAGTGATGTAGTTTCACATCCTTGAACCTGTTGTATGCAAATGCTCCAATCAAGCCGCACAGAATCCCGATGAACTGATTTTGAATTTTCACATACGCTGGATTCACCGCTTCAACTCCAGTGTTCGTCAAAAGTGCAACAGACTCCGCAGACAACAACTTCGTGATGACCAGCCAAGAAACTAATCCTGAAAGTGCACTTGTTCCATCAGCATTTTTTGCCATTCCTATTGAAACACCGATTGCGAAAAGCACTGACACATTCTCAATGATCGCACCACCAGCCGTGGTCAAAAAAGTGGCAACAACACTTGAACCACTACCAGATGGATCAATCCAAAAACCTATGCCCATGAAAATCGCAGCAATTGGCATCACTGCGATCGGTAGCATCAACGACTTTCCTAAACTTTGTAAAAACTTCATCATACCTACTCCCAGGCACGCCTTTTAACATCTTTTTTAATCATACTAACCCTTCTTCCCAACGTCTTCCAAATTGTTGTCAACGCAACGGGCAAAAGTATAACAAACCTTTCTAAAAAAATACTGTGTTTTTTTGTAATATGTTGTAGTTAGTTGTCAAACGAATATTAAAAATGCTGCTCAAAAATTCTACGAGAAATTCGTGTGCACCGCTTGTAGTAATCATAAAGCTCGTAGTTGGTTTCAAATTCAAGGTTTAACAACTTGTTCAACATACTCAAATAGTGTTCGTTATCCACCAGAACATCTCCCTGTAAAATCAGGGCGTTGGCATTTCTGATGCGTCCTGAAATCTGCCACGCGCACAAAAGCTTCAAGTGTTCATCAGCAGTTAGAATGCCAATTCTGGCGAGTTCTTCAAGTGCCCGCACCGTTGAGACTGTTCGAAGTGCGGCATTTTCACCAGCGAGCTCAAGTTGCTTGACCTGCACCAACCACTCAACATCACTCAGTCCACCTGGTCCCAACTTCAGGTCAATGTGTCCACCAGTAGTTTTTGCTCGTTCAACCTCTATCCGCACCTTCATTTTACGAATTTCTCGCAGTGTACTGCTAGTTATGAAGTTCTTCTTGTATCGGTGCGCGTTAATTATTTGCTCCAGCTGAAGTGCGTCACCAGTCAAATCTGCGGCGTTTGCACTGAGTACTCTAGCCTTTAGTAGTGCTTGAAACTCCCAGTTCTCGGCGAACTTTTTGTAGTACTCATCGTAACTCGTAAAACTCCGCACAACCGGGCCGCTCTTGCCTTCTGGTCGTAGATCAAAATCCAACTTCAAGTTTAGCTCAGTCGCGCTCATCCTCTGTAGTAAATTTCGGGTCAAGAGCGCTGCATTCGCCGCCTGTTTATCATCTGAACCACTATGCATTAGGACAATATCCGCATCTGAAGAAAACCCCAGTTCTTCAGCACCGTAGCGCCCCATCGCAATTGCGAACAACTTGGTTTGGTGGCGCTTGTTGACAATATCTAGCACCTTTAGTATCAGTAGATCGGTTGCCTTGCTAATCCGAAGTGCGATTTCAGAATCTTCAAGCGTTCGAAAGACGAAACACAATGATAACCGCAGTATTTCTCGCTCCCGCACATCCAGCAGTGCCTGTGCGGCTTCGTCAACGTCGTTCGTTCGTTCCAGAACTGCACTAAACAGCTGTTTAAGATCTTGTTCGCCACTTTCTGGCTCGTCATTTATCAGTTGGATTAGCGTCGGGTACTTGACTAGTGCACTGCTTATGTACTTGGAGTTGGTTAACACAAATGCCAAACGCTCAGCAACCTGATTGTTGTCACGAAGTAGTCGCAAAAACCAAGGCGCGTCACCGACCTTTTCAGAAATCTTCCTGAAGAATAGTAGTCCATTTCCCTTGTCGATTCCAACTGCCAAGTAATTCAGAAAGCCCGGAAGAATCTGCTGCATTATCAGCGTTTTTCTGCTAGAACCACTCACAAGTGCGTCAATATGTTGCCGAGCGGCCTGCGGATCCTCGAACCCCAACGACTTCAGACGCTCCCAGGTTGCTGTAGTGGTCAACCGCAATTCTTTTGGACTCAAGGAAGCCGCAACTTCAAGCATTGGGCGGTAAAAAATGGACAGGTGCAGTTTGCGAACTTGGGCACGTGTGGCATTGTACAGTTCCATAAACTCATCATTATGCATCTTCAAGCCACGTGCAACTCTAGTGATTTCTTCTGGTGAACACGGGAAAAGGCGCGTGCGTCGCATATTCCACATCTGCACTCGATGCTCAACGTAGCGCAACAACTTGTACGCGTGCATAATTTCATCAGCCATCTTACGCCCAATATATCCAGCATCCCGCACTTGCTCAATTGCATCAAGCGTTCTGGGTGAACGGATTTTTTCGTCAATTCTACCGTGGACCATCTGCAGCAGCTGAATTGTAAATTCAATATCACGCAGTCCTCCTCTGCCCAACTTTATGTCCAAGTTCTCGTTTTTCACAGGAATATTGGCAACAACTCGCGCCCGCATTTCCTGCAAATCAGCTATAAAATTACGACGAGTCGCAGCTTTCCACACCAAATTCTGCCGCATTTTCTCATATTCGCCACCAATTAACGGACTACCAGCAATTACGCGCGCCTTCAAAAGTGCTTGGAACTCCCAATTCTCGGCCCACTTTTCGTAGTAACTCGCAGTATTTTCAACGGTCCTCACAAGTGCTCCAGCTCTTCCTTCTGGACGAAGTGCGGTATCAATCTCCCAAAGTGCGGGTTCAGTTCCAACAAGGCCATTACAAACTTCAGTGATTGAAGCCGCCAACTTTTGCGCAATTGACGAGTCTATGCAACTCCTGGACGCAACGAAGATCAAGTCAACATCTGAAATGTAATTCAACTCGCCGCCACCACACTTGCCCATTGCGATTACTGCAAGTTCAGGATCTGAAACACCAATTCTCCGGGCGGAGATTGCGAATGCGGCACCTATAACAGTTTGTGCGGCCGCAGTTAAATCTGACATAACCTGCACAATCTTGTCAAGTGGATTTTCAGCAGTGATGTCACCAACAACAATTTGAATCAACCACCGTCGGTAATTCAGGCGCAGTTTCGAAACTTCCGCCTCGTAGTCGAACTTGCTTGCGGTTGTGCGTGCAAAAACTTGCTCGTCAAATATCACAACCTTTTTGTGCAAAGACTTGCTCCGCAACACCTTGTCCAGACCACCGTATTTTTTACACCATGAACTCACCGCACAAGAGTGGAACTGGAGTTGTTTTTGTAATTCAGAAGTACTCATCAAAGCTTGTTGAATAAATATTCTGTCTCGAATTGTGTAATCTGCTGATTATACCTGTCACACTCATCGTGCTTGTTCTTCAAAAAGTAGTCAAAAATGTGCTCGCCAAGTATATCTGCGACAAACTCGGACTCTTCCATGTAGCTAAGTGCTTGTTCAAGTGAGTTCGGGAGCGATTTTATGCCAAGTGCACGCCTCTGAGTCTCAGTTAACGCCCACACATCGTTAGTGGTTTCCGGTTCAAGGTCAAGTTTCTTCTCAATACCGTCCATTCCTGCCGCTAAAATGATGGAGAATGCGAGATACGGATTAGTTGCAGTGTCAATTGACCTCAACTCGATGCGCATGGACTGCTTCTTGCCAAGTTTGTAACGAGGAACTCGAATCATTGCAGAACGGTTGTCGACGCCCCAGCACGCAGAATTAGGGGCTTCATCACCGCCAAAAAGACGCTTGTAGGAATTTACAAACTGATTTGTAATTGCCGAAATTTCGTGCGCGTGCATGAGTATACCAGCGATGAATCGTCGTCCAGTAATTGAGAGGTTATGTTCACTGTTGCCGTCATAAAAGATGTTGGTTTCGTTATCGAACAGCGAAAAGTGTGTGTGCATCGCAGAACCAGGCGCGTGGACGAGCGGTTTAGGCATAAACGAAGCAACTGTTCCGTATTGCAGAGCGATTTCCTTAACAACTGTCCTGAACGTGATGATGTTATCAGCACAAGTTAGTGCATCAGCATGTCGCAAATCAATTTCGTTTTGACCAGGCCCGACTTCATGATGTGAGAACTCCACGCTGATCCCCATCTTCTCTAGTGTGGTAATTGTATCTCGTCGAAAATCTTGACCGATTGAACGAGGCACATGATCGAAGTACCCGCCATGATCAACTGGCTCCAACTTCACTGCACCTCGCTTGTTCTTGTGCTTCTTGAAGAGGTAGAATTCGATTTCCGGATGTGCATAAAGCGTCAACCCTTTCTTCTGGGCCTTGGAGAGTGAACGTTTTAGAATATAGCGACTATCTGCAAGTGAGTTCTCCTTGTTCGGGGTTAAAATGCCGCAGAACATGCGGGCAGTTCCTCCAACTTCACCTCGCCATGGCAGCATCTGAAAAGTTGAAGCATCAGGTTTTGCAATCATGTCGAATTCGGTCACGCGCGTGAGCCCCTCAACTGAAGAGCCATCAAAACCGATGCCTTCCACAAAACTGTTCTCAAGTTCCGCTGGTGCAATCGCAATGGACTTCAGAAATCCAAGCACATCAGCAAACCACAGGCGCACAAACTTTATGTTCTGATCTTGTGCAACTTGCAGAGCATATTCCGTTTTTTTATCCACATTATCATTATACCACATGGTTATATATTATTTGTCAAGCGTTTTATACTAATTTTCCAGTATTTTACTACGTTTCATCTACTTGCAAGAATTACTACCAAAATGCATTTATCTTAACAAGAATTCTTAAAGAATATTTATAAAATGTTTAATTTGTAAGATTTATTACCCCACAGTGGGGGAAACAAAATCCGCAGTTTTATCAGTGTTTTACTAGTAGTTGTAATTTTAAGAATTCTTCTTGTCCAACGATTAGCTCATTGGAATAAATAATAGTGAAATTCTTCTAACCGTCTACCATTAAAAACTGCATACAACGCTTGCTCAAAATGTCATAGGGTTGTGGTATATATATTATAATGTAAACAGATATGGAGATTTATGATTGCGGCGAAAACAAGAGTAAGTGAGGTGCTTGACGAGTGGCTTATAAATACATTGTTAGACT
>AXYY01000006.1 GCA_000485475.1 Candidatus Ancillula trichonymphae ImTpAt | reverse complement strand
TTCTTAATAATAACTTATCTATTACACTTACAACTTAACAAAAGAAAACTAGAGTCTTACTTTTGTCTAAAAGCTATTAGACATGCCCCCACTTGTTAAGTTATTTTATGAGTTTTAAGGAGATTTTAAGGGAGGACAAGTTTGTGGGGGTGGGGTATTTGTGCGGGGGTTGTGCGCAAATCGCGCAAGTTTATTTGTATTCCGCGCAGCGGAATTCAGCTTATTCATCTGCATTTCACGAAGCAAACGCCATCGTTGCGCAAGTCTCCGGCGGGCACCAAACCTGCACAAATACTCAGCATCGCAGCGAACGTATTTCATAAAATACCCTCTGCAAGTAGTGCGAATAAATTGCTTTACTTGGGCAAAGCTGAAGTACTCAGGTACTGTATTGTTAGAGTCCTTTGGCTTTGTCAGTATGTCAATTTCTTGATTTTGATCAAATTTCTCTAGTGTGAAGTCAACAGTTTTCTGCCCCTGCCTAAAGCGCCTTCGTAGTAACCGGTACCTCCTGATCTTGCTTGTAAAAATCTAGGCTGAATTCGTCAGCGTCAACTATTGTGAGCCTCTCGTTGCATGACAAGTCCTATTCTTCTGATTTTGTCTTCATCGCAACTCATGTGAACTATTTTGTTGGCTGAAGCATATAACGAACCAGCAAATTTCCACTTATCATACGCCAAATCATAATTTTGAAAAACGACAAGCACCTTGGGAGCATAATCATGTGAAGGATTGATGCAAACGTTAAGATAACGAAGCTTTTCACCCGGTGAGAAGGTAACTTACTTCATCATCAGACAGACACTCTCCAAGTGTTCCACCAAATGTCATGTCCAGATTATCAGGAGAAGCAATGTATACCGTTTATTCAATATTTGTATCATAATTACGATTAACAATACATTCAATTGGCAACTTTCGTTTGCGGGAGACAACCAATTTGTTGGCATACTTACCGCTCTATTGAAAGTCGCAGATTCTTCATTACATGAAATAGAGAACTGTTTTGAATATGCTTCCAAAGGAACACCTGAATGATTTACCGATGATGTTAAAAGTGAAAACGGTAGATTAGAACGCGTCTGTGTATTGAAGAGGCTGATGATGCGTGTTCCTACGAAATAACGTTGGCAATCACAAAAAGTGCCTTCAGACCAAGAGTTCGTAATTTATCAGCATTCTGCGCAGTACTCTTTTTCGCTAGCGTTAACGATGTGTAGAAAATCGCATACAAACTCTCAAGGGTCGGCGTTTTGGTGTCGATTAGCAGCGTACCGCGCTAATCAAGGAAGTCAAGATCTTCAAGTTCAAACTGCTCAAAATAATACTCTGGATCATTTTGAGCAAATAGTGCAATGTCTGACAAAATCATGATATTGTCAGGCTGCAAGTTATCATCCTGAGTTCGGCTAGGTATTGAAAAACGATTCTCGTAGACCAGCTTTGCAAACACAGTAGTGATCGATCAGTTGGAGAAAATCCAATGCGCGTAACATCAGCAAGGTTCTTGCTGCCAGAATCACCGCTGACGCTCTCTAGTTCATCAATAAACTTCTTGTCGTTTTGTCCACAATACGGTTCCATTACATATGCAAGATTGTTAATGTCATCAGAAAATGCCACAGGGTGGAGAGCTAAATCACCAGTTTTTCGCTTACCTTGTCCATATCCAACTCTATAAGGTGAAGTAGAATTATAAATAAAATGCTCTGAAGCTGTGCGCGGCGTACTAATACCAGTGTCAACTGACAACCAAATTTCACTACCATTGGGTATTGGATTACCTTGCGTGCTAAAATATTGGGAAGACCATACTGCAGCGACGAAACCCTCGATGATTTTAATTTGACGTTCCTCATTGGAACCAGGTGCTTCATAGTGAATTACCGGCGTAGCTCGCACAAAGGATTCTTGCACGAACGAGAAATTAGAAACTTTTACCATTGCGATCCTTGTCAATCCACGGATTATTGGTGTTCTTAGCAAAAAAATCTGAAAAGTCGAAATCAGCACCGCGAAAATCACGGTCTCCAAATGCACGATCAACCTCTTCAGTGGTATCTTTCTGGATTTTATCAATATCAAAAATAGACCCCGCCGCAAATCCAGCATCAAGAAGAGCAAAAATTAGAGCGCCGAAGAACTTCTTGCCAAGTCCACCCGTAACTGCAGTAGCCGCACCGCCTTCCGTAGAGCGCCAGCTCCAGCGGCGGCACTAGTAGCCGGCGCCAGCTTCTTCCGCAACCTCTCAGCCATTGTCGAAGTCACATCACAGCTGCATCAGCTGCTGCCTCTTCTGCAACAACAGTTGCCACAGCCCCACCAGCCGCAGCAAAACCTTGATATGCCATTGTACTTAGTGAAACTATCGCAATGGCTATGAGCACCAAGCATAATCCAGGCGTTCATGGCACCAGTAGCAATTTCATGTGCCTGATTGCAAGTCCAATATGCGAATACGGTGATTTTTGTCCGTATCATCCTCACGTGAAAAACCGAACACACCTAGTTTTGGCTTTCGTACTGTTCCAGTTGTAACTAAACCAACTTCAAGATCTGATTTTTCACTAACGTAGTACTCTTTACTAGTCGCTTTCGTACTTGTGCCCGAAAGTGCGTGTGCCTAAAAAGTGATGTGTGCAGTGTCTTTAGGACCGAGTCCTATTTCTTTTGCAATGTTAAAGAATTCAACATTTTGTGCTCCATATGCCAGACCATTGCCATTTCTAGGATATGTGATTTGTCCACTTTTACCAGTTGTATCATTAGTCCAGTTAATTAGTAACTTTGAAGTGTACGCGCCCACATTTTCAAAGATAATGTTCTTCATGCAGGAACGCCCGTCACCATCAAATAGGCCCCATTGCTCGAGATAATATACTAAAGGAAATGCGAATGCTGCTTTATCTTGTTTGTACTTTCGGTACTTTTGAATATTATTGTACAAAGTGGAAGTGGTGAAACGCTTCAGTAAATCCACATCATCAGCACTTAAAGAATCAACATTGTGTGCGTCATTTTCTTGAGAATTTGGCACAACTGAGCAATTACAGAGCGCTGATTGTTCAGACTTTCTCGTTGTGCATCAGTTAGATTTTTGTATCATTGATAATCGTCTGTAAGTACCCAGAAATTGTGCTGTAATGATCAATATAACCCACTTGCGGTCTTGTTAACCTTGGTCAAATATCAACAAGATCTTGATTTGACTTTATTTCCGTAACCGAAGGTGTTTCAAGTTCGTCAGCTTTCCGCCCAACTTTGAATAAATTAGCATAGGGATCATCATACGGATCAAGTCCACTCTTATCAATTAACTTCAACAGATCAGAGACAAGTTGTTTGCTCTTCTCATTTTCGTTTCCGTCCTTGTCCAAGAAATTACCATCAGCAATTCGCTGTTTAATCGTCGTATTCGATTTAGCATAAAGTTCTGAACTAGTCTTATATTTACTTTCAAGCGCAAAACTTACATTACTACTAGTAAATGTTGTCACACATAAAACTACGACTAGAATAAAAGCAATTAACTTATTTTTACTACCCATCTTATTTTCCTCCTAAAGGCTGTTGTTTAACTTCAATATCTACCGAATCAATTAAGTACGACTCCGCGCAGCACTCTCTTGGAAACTGATATGGATTTAGTCCTTCTGACGACAGAACTGCTGACAGAAAATCTTTATCTAGCACATCGTGTGAACTTTGAAGCAACGCAATAGTGTGTCCAACTTCCTTTGCAGGTAAAGCCTTCCGCTCCTGATTGTACGTCATCTTATTGGCTTCAAAATATACATCCTCAGCACGAGTAGCGCAACCGAGTTTTTTCTTGAAACTACTCTTCTATCTCCTTGTGAGCTGTAAATTAAGCGCGAAAATTCACTAATGCTCGAAGCGTTGCCATCATTAATCAACGAAAAATTATCTGCAACTTTTTCATCAGAAAAGTGATGTGTCATAGCACCTCTAATTACCGTGCAGAAAGGTTGTTTTTCTGACTCAAGAACAATTTTCTTGCGACCATCAGCATTGCTATTTCTGCCGTTATCATTTTCGCCAGATTTCTTTGTGCAGACCAATGACGAATCTTTGCCATATACAACCACAGTGTGCAAATCATTAGCAAAAGAAACTTTATTGTTGAAGGTTGCATACAAATCAACGAGCATTGGAGTCAAGAACTTGATTTTGAAACTTGTAGAACCAACCGTGTTCACAGGAACAACAAAATTCGCAAAGTTCATGCCATCGTTATCAGGGTCAATATTATTTCGCGAAGTTGAATCCGCACTCGACAAGACAGCGTTATAACACCACCACTGTTTCTTGGATAGTAAACCTTAATAGTTCTCTCTTTAGTTGAAGTAGGAACGAATGTTGATAAATTACACTGGATCTCCTTATCGACACCAACGCGGTCATCGGTTAGGCCGTTACAAGAAAACTTAACGTAATCTGAACCTGAAGAATTCGTGTCCGCATCAGTTCTCTCAAAACTAATCAGTTGCTTCGGAAGTGTGCAATGAGATTGATCAGTAAATGCTGAATACAAAGAGTCTAACTTCGCCAAAATTGAGCGGAGGTTCTGTCTATCCATGAAAACAGCGCTAGTATAGAGTTACCTGTAAGTTCGAAAATATATTGCTTACCAGTCAAGAATTGAGGGTCAATCTCAAATGTGGCAACTTTATCAGTTTTGAAGGTTATTTGCGATATTTCTGCAGGCTTGAATTCCATATGATCTGATTTGGTAATTACCTGAAGATAGCGTAAACGCCGGTTTTGTCGAATTATCCGGCGACCAAATATTTACCTGAGCAGTAAAATTACTCTCGTACAGATTTTCCTCTACAATAATGGAACATAGAATTCTACTTGAATGTGACGACTCAAATTTATGCGGAAAATCAATAATTTTCTCGTAGGTTTTATCTTGAGATGGATTTGTCGGCTCATCACAAATCATCTGAGCAACTTTATTCTGCTTGGAGTCGAATTCACTCACCAACAAAGAAATCCGTAACAACTGAAACTTTATTCGGCTCTAGGGAAATTACATCTTTGTCCCTTGGTTCACCATCTTTAATTGCGGCGATAACATAGTGTCCTGATTCTCTTGGAACTGATCCAGCAATTGCAATATTACTAGTCCTAGTATTAATCTACCTCTTGCTCAAAACATCAACACTGTGGTCTTTTGGTTCTTGCGCGTCGTTATACTTGAAGCTCGTTATCATAGAATCTTTTGTACCAACGGATGCTTGCAAAACAGATGAAATGAACTTTACTTAAAGTTACCTTACCAGATTCAGGAGAAGTATTCAACACTTTTTTATACAGCCCAAACGTAAGACTTGAATCAACTTCCCCTGAACTAATGCCTATATTACATCGAATTGCACTGCCTGAAATAAAAACCTTTGACCTAGCATAGCATATGCGTCTCTAGGATGAACGCAATCACCTGAAGAATACTGAGCTTTGTAGAAGGTTGAGGGGTTGTCTATTCACCCATTTCTTGACTTTAATAGAATATGTCCCTGCGTTAATTAAGTCAAGCATTAGTGGAAGATTACTGGGGATACACCTTTACTCATGTCAATATGCAAAGTAGTAATTTCACTTGGTTTAAGAATTCTTAACGATTGATAAGTCCAGTCACACCCTTGAACGTACGTAACAGGTTTCCAGGGATTTTTCTCGTCAGCACCGTAAAAGGTCATAGGATTCACAGGATTATATTGTAGATCACTATTTTCAAGATCTTGTCCCGCTGTTGAATGAGTTGCGATTGATTCTTTTTCCGCCAAGTGCATTAGGATCGTCAACCGCAGTTCTGGGTATATTCGCCGAGTCTAAAACAATGTGTTAATATTTGCCCTCACGTGAATGCTTTGGGGAGTTCTATCACTGGCTTCTTTTAGACTACGTGTAGCAAAAGGTCCACCATAGTAAACGTTAAGACAAAGTGATTGGTCAATGCCTTTTCCTCCTATTAAAGTTTTATCTTTTTAACCGCATAACTATCGACAGTCTCGTTGTCCTTCATCTCAGGCGAAATGGCGGTACTATCCATGATCTTGGTGTAAACTAGAAACTCATCAGTGTCTGCCGCAAAAGCAACCGGAATACTAACCTTCAACAAAGTGACCACCAAACAAGTGCAAAAAGAGTACCGCTTACTATTAACTTCCTCACTCTAGACATTGGATATCTACCTTTCAACTCTTCCATTTAATCTATTACAATTAGCTCATCTACGCGCATTTTTCCACGCACATTGCTCTCGTACAAGAACAACGAATCCCATTATAACACACTTCCGCACCATCTGTCAAGTATTTTTATAAATTTTTTAAAAAAATGTTTAGGAGGTTGTAAGAATGGCGGAATTTCGTCCTATTGCGCAGGTGCGCAGGGTTTTTAGTGGAGTTCTCTGCATCGCAGAACGCTTTTGCGCAGGTCGCAAATCAGGTCGCGTTTAACGGAGTGAAACACAGTATATAAAAGGGAAAACGGGGCGCATGCCCCGTTTTCTTTACAGTCTTCTTAAAGTCTCTCATAGCAGCACAAGCACTTATGCCGCTGATTCTGCAGGAGCAAGTTTTGCTGGTGCTTCCAGTGCCTCAGCAATGATCCGCGCAGTTTGTCCACGAGTGATTTCAGTTGCTGGGTAGAATTTGCCGTTCAATCCACTCACAATCTTCAAGTTTTTCAGAACCTGAATTGCTTCACGAACATCTTTGTCTGCAACTGTTTGGTCATCAACATCACTGAAAATATCAGTAGATAGAACTTCTAGTTCGCCAAGATTTAGCACCTTGACAATCAGCTTAGCAAGCTCCGCGCGCTTAACAGGTGCATCTGGGTAAAACTTGTCGTCAATTCCCTTTGCATACCCCTCTTTCATCAACCATGCGATTGCAGCATTGAATTGATGATCTTCGAGTCAGAGAAACTATTGTTCACATCAGCAGCAGATACATCCTTCGCCGCTAAACCTTTAGCCCTGAATAAGAACGTAGCAACTTGTCCACGAGTGACGCTGTTATCACCGAAGAAGTAGATCTTACCATTCGCATCTTTTACACCAGTTGTGATATTTAGAGCAAGTAGTGTTTTGATGTAGTCCTTGAACTGTGCATCCTCACCAGTAGCAGCGAATACCACATTGGCAAAATCAACTGTTGGAGTTGGAACAGCAGTAGGAACTGCAACGGTATACTCGTTTAGACTAGTAGCACCCCACAAAGCCTTCCAATGCAGCAGATTGAACCCTTATTGTTGTTGCTACACCGGATTCCAGTCCTTTAATGGTACAACCGTCCGACACATGTACCATCCGACTTGAGACCCTCAATCTTAACATACTTCTTACTAGCTTCGTCACCATATTCTACTTTTACCTTCAACAGCAAGTGGTCTCTTTCCATCCTTTGGTAGTCCGAAATTACCTTTTCCGTTAACATCAACTGCGGGAAGTGTTCCTGGTGCTTCAACATTCACCACGAGAGTTCCCTCACCTTGAACCTTTGCAGAACCATTAGCCACCTCGATAAAAACGTAGTGCTTCTTTCCTTCTTTAGACTCACACGTTCTCATAAGTTTCACAAGATCTGTCATTCCAGGAACATTATGAGAGGTGTGCGTATATTTTGTGTAGTAGTGTAGTAGTAGGCTCGCTTTCTCCTTTTGTAGTAGTAGCAATATGACCGCAAGTGAGATCAATGTATTGATCGTCTGTCCAAGTAGAATCCTTGAGCTTCAAGGTGTTGACTTTGTCAACTGTTTGCTCAGTTCCTTTGAAGTGCTTACCACCTTGAAATCAAGGTGAACCAGTCGACTCAGCTTCATTATACACCTTAAAATCTACTGATACGCCACTCTTGACCGAGCCGTTCGCTATACCTCTCCTGCGTTACTGATTACACTGTTAGCCCCAAGGTTAATTGCATCACCGTTCGATTTAAAATAACCGCAAATCGCATTAGCTACGTTGGAATCACCGAACAGCAAACCATTTGGTACGGCACTCGTGGTACCCCTCCTCAGCCTGAGCAAAAGATTCACTTTTATCATTGACAAATTCGGTACCCCGGTTAATGGCGGTAGTGGCATCACTCGGTCCCACAACAGGTGCTTTTCAGGTTTATTATGACCCTTGTCGTGTGTGATCAAACCTGTCTTAGCATAGTTTTCATAGACACCACCCGTCACAGCAAGCGTACCGTCATCAATTTTCTTAATGTCCTCAGCATAACTCGCACTAGGGGTAGGAGCAAACCAAGCTTAGCAACAATGCCAAACTGGTCGCGGAAACAGCGCAGGTAACGCGCTTAAACGTCGTTTTCTTGTTCATAAACTTACATCTCCTTAAATAAAGACAAATATCATCACTCGCAATTATCCCCCCTCCCGCTTGTTAAGTTGTTTTATGAAATTTAAGTAAATTTTCAGTTGACTTTAAGTATAGCACGGGTTTTAGCGGAGTTTGCGGAGCAAACGCTATTGTTGCGCGCGCAGATCAGCGAAATACTCTACCGCGTAGTTTTGCAATCAGGACTTCAAGTTCGCGCACTCTGAACGCTTTGCAAACTGCGCAGTACACGAACAACATAACGCCTCCGAGTAGTGCCACACAAAGTAGTGAAAACCACCAAGATGCACACGCAAAGTCAATGCCATGAAATACAACTTCTTTTAGGATTTTGCCGGATAATCCCGCAGTTAGTGCGGCAAATGAACACCTGATCAGCGTGCGAGCAATTATCGACAAGTTAAAGTATCGCCTCAGAATCTGCGCTTTTGCGGCAAAGAGAACCGCAAGTGCTGCAAATACATACGCAACCGCGCCGCTGATACAAACCCCGAAAATCCACCATGCGGGATCCAAAAAGTGCACGGTCAAGAGAACAAGTAGGATAAGTATTAAATGCTCCGGAACCTCGATAACAAACAGGTTGCGAACTCTTCCAAAAGCGAAGAACACGCGCGAAGTCATCTGGTAGATTCCTGCGGGGATGAGCCTCAAGGAAAGTGCGGCAACTCCAAGCGCAATTACACTACAACTTTTCGAATATGCGGATGGTATCAAAACGCGAACAACTGGCACATTCAGGATCAAAAAAACGGCAGTTGTAAATGTAATCAGTAGAATTATGAAGTTGATTCCTTTTAATAAATCTCTACTAACTTCGCGCAGATCACCAACCGATGCACTTTTGCTAATGCGCGTAAAAAGCGTAGTCATAAGTGTTACTGTTATGAGTGAGTGTGCGACTGCGAAGATGACAATTGCTGTTGTATATGCGGCATTCCCGCCAATGTTCACGACTTCATCAGCTGGAAGTCCTCTTTGAGCCGCAACATTCGGCGCGCCTGAAACGATTTTCACGCAGAACAATGCGACTAGTTGTTCAATTGACATCATCAAGAACGACCAAACTGCAAGTTTACTGATATTCCTGAGCCCGAAACCGTGTACGCCGAACTTCAACTTGAAGTGGAAACCACTGTGGATAAGCGGAACAACCAGTATAAGTGCTTGAGCGGCAATTGCAACTGTGGAACCTAGCGCTAGTAATGTTATTTTCTCGCTGGTCATATCTTCAAGTGCGATTCTGTGCCCAAAACCGCCGTTTACGAATATGAATGTGACCAGAATCGCAGATGAGATGATGTTGTTGAAAACTGGGGCAAAACCATATGCAACGAACCTCTCTCTTGCTGCCAAAACTTGTCCAAGTAATGCATAAAGGCCGTAGAAAAAAACTTGCGGCATACACCAGAAACCGAAACTAACTGCCAACAACCGCTGCTGAGCACTCCAATCGCCGCTCGCAACTGCTGTTATAATAATTCCGCTGAAAAGTGTCAACAGAACCGTAAGTAGAAAAATAACTAAACCTGCAAATATCATCATCTTACTTACACGCTCATCTGCATTCTTGAATTTGCGCGTACGAGTAATCTGCGGGACCAGAATTACGTTGAAAATCCCTGTGGTCAGTAGAACATTTAACGTGGTGGGTACGTTATTCGCAACATCAAACGCATCTGCAACATATCCAGTTGCTCCAATCGCAGCCACAAGCAAAATCGCACGGACTTGACCAGTTACCCGCGCCAAAAGGGTCATCAACGAGAGCAGGACCGAGTTTGGTACGACACTCAATTATCCACCTGTTTTTGTTCAGGCAACTTGCTCCTGAGTCTCCTGTGTATGCGGATGGTGCGGAAAATGCCCAGCAACAGCAGTAGAGCTATTAGCGTGTAGAATACTGCGGAAAGAACATCTCCAACCGCCCGGGTTATGTGCACATCAAAGGACATCTTGCCAAAATCCAGATTTCTGGACTTCAGATGAGTTGTAATTGTAACAATTCCGTTCGTCCTCGCATGAATTGGAAGTGCAACTTTTTGTTCACTGTTCGCGTGCACAAACACCTGATCAAGTCCCCAAACTCCAAGCCGATTCGAATCCTCAGAAGTTGCATCAAGCTTGAGCACCACATCCCTATCAAGATCATTGATTATCGTCAACGGTATGCTCCCTGTCTCCGAGATCAACTGAACGGTATCCAGTTTGTTAATACTAATCTTGTTTTTTGCACTACTGGGAAGATCACTAAGCGCACTATTACTTTGAGCTGAACTACTCATCTGGCTGTTCGCATATACAACATCATGCACTAACAGGTTGATGTGTAGAAGCTGCATAAACAACCCGGAAAACACAACAACTGCTAAATAATTCATCAAGTGTTTTTTATTTCTAGCGCGTGATGTAACTTTGTGGTATAATAAGCGCATATACCTTAATTATACCACATGTCTAGCTAAGCGGCATTTTTACACTGCGGAGGTTCGTGTTTGTTGTTCGTGTGTGTGCAGAAAATAACAGGGAGTTGAATGTTTGAAGTACATCCATTAGCAGTTGAATTGGGCAGGTTGTTCGAGGCGAGCGGATGTGAATTGGCACTGGTTGGAGGCTCGGTGCGCGATCTGTTCCTGAAAAGGGCGAGTCCGGACTTGGACTTTACGACTAGTGCGGGCCCAGATGAGATCTTCGAACTCTGCAAAGACTGGTTTGATGACATCTGGGACATTGGCAAGGACTTCGGAACAATCGGTGGTAGAAAAATGTATGAAAGTTCATACGTACAACTAGAAATTACCACTTACCGCACAGATGAATACGACTCCAGTTCGCGAAAACCACTGGTGAAGTTTGGCAAAGTCCTGGAAGGTGACCTCAGTAGAAGAGATTTCACAATAAATGCGATGGCGCTCAGACTACCAGGTCTTGAATTAGTCGACCCATTCTCTGGATTAACGGATCTCAACAAGGGTATGCTGCGAACTCCGATTGAACCAGCGAAGAGTTTCGACGACGATCCACTGCGGATGCTCAGAGCTGTTCGGTTCCACTCAACGCTGAACTTCACAATTGAAATTGAAACTGCTGCAGCAATTACGCTGATGAAAGAGAGGTTGTCGATTATTTCTGCAGAAAGAATACGCGATGAGTTGACCAAAATAATCACTGGACCGAATCCGGCTCTTGGCATAAACGCACTTGTAGATTCCGGGCTCAACGACTATGTACTACCTGAACTTGAGGACCTGAAAATGCAGGTTGACGCATCACACCACCACAAAGATGTTTACGAGCACTCGCTGAAAGTGCTTGAGAATTCAATTGAATACGAGAACAGGTTCAAAGAAGTGGATGATGACACTTCACCTGATTTAATATTACGACTGGCTGCATTATTGCATGACATCGGTAAGCCCAAAACTAGACGGTTCACGAATAGAGGAACGGTAACTTTCTACGGGCACGATGTTGTTGGTAGTGCAATTGCTAAAAAACGCCTCAGAAAGTTGCATTATGACAAAAAAGTTGTTGAAACTGTTGGAAAACTTATCGAACTGCACATGCGTTTTTACGGTTATCTTGACTCTGGCTGGACTGATTCCGCAGTTCGTAGATTTGCAAACGACGCTGGTGATGCGTTAAACAAGCTGTTAATTATCACGCGCTCAGATGTTACCACCAAGAATAAGCGCAAGAGCAACATTTTGTCAACTGCGTGCAACGACTTGGAATGCAGAATTCGCAAGTTGCAGAAACAGGAGGAACTGGAGGCAATTCGACCAGAACTGAACGGGTTTGAGATAATGGAGACACTTGGGCTCAGTTCAGGGCCGCAAGATGGGCCGAAGATTGGAAAAGCCTACAAGTTCCTGCTGAACTACCGTCTAGAGCATGGTGTTGTTGAAAAAGATGAACTGATTTCAATACTAAAAGAATGGGCAAAGAAGAACCTCTAATCTACCAGTTGCACAAAGTACAAGCATAAAACAACCTGAAAACCCGCATCTTCAAGCACTCGTATGCACTCCTGAATTGTCGATTCAGTTGTGAGAATGTCATTAACTAGTATAATACTGCGAGTTTCTTGCTGTTTAGCCAACTTCAAGTTTTTGCTGAACTTGAGTTTTATACTTCCATGCTTATTCTTGGCTCGTTGCTGTCCAGAGTAGTTAACCTGCTTCTTTTTTGTGCGCTGCTTCAGAATGTCAAGTTCAGTGGCGCTGGCACAGTTGAGCCACAACCGCACTTGCGAGGTGTTGAGTTTGCAGCATCTGACGACGCTTGAGCGACGAGAACGATGACGGTACACAGGATACAGGCAACATCTTGCAGACGCACTTCTTCTCGTTTTAGCAAATTACTAGTTGCCTTACGCATCGCATACCGAATGTATGGCAACATGTCAAGTCTTCCACCGTCCTTAAATGCCAACACTACGCGCCGCACGGATGAGGTGTAGGAAAAGCGGCATAAACTGGACGGCCCTACACTCCCTGTCTTCAATCAAACGAAGAATTGAAGTCTTCATCACTTCTTCACACTTCGAACATAAATGCACTCGAACATAAATGCACATCGTATTCACCACATCCCGAACAGTTCAAGGGCCAAACGAGCCGCACCAAATGTTTCAACATACGCACATGCCACAACTTACAGAGCTTGAAGAATTGCACACTGGCAGATTGTGAATAACTGGTGTAGAAGTTAGGTGGTGTTTACTGCGCAAACGCATATAACTTGTGCACCTGCGCGGGCATAATGGCATTCCGCGTAGCGGAATACAGCTGAACTGCGGGTGCGCGGCGCAGCGGAGTTTCTTCATGAAGTAAAACTCCGCTCGTAGTGAGTTGACAGACTGCAAGAACTGTGGTATACTTGGCTGTAGTTTGCGCCTCCGTAGCTCAGTTGGTTAGAGCACCTGACTCTTAATCAGGGTGTCCTGGGTTCGAATCCCGGCGGGGGTACTTCACCAGATAATCAAGGTGTAGTACGCCTCGTGCGTGAGGTAGTTTTATGATTGCCTAGTTAGTTCTGTGGTACAATGGAGAAGTGATGTGTAGATGCGCAAACCAACAGATTCACTACCACTTAAAGTGTGATAGTTCGCAGGGCTGCTCTGTTCAGGTTGCGTCAAGTGTACGAAGCAACGATTCAACGGCGCACCGCCATTCAGCTGCGTGCACATGTATAAAGTGTAGTTCTCTTTTTATCTTTACTTCTGGTTTTACGTAGAGTTGCACAAATATTTATGTATTTATATATTTATGTATTTATTTATGTATTTATAGTAACAGCAGTTTTTATTTAAGGAGAAAGTATGAAGAGAGTATATTCATTTGTGCCGTTGTTTACGTTGATTTTTGCAGGCAGCGTGTTATTTACGAGTTGTGGAAACAAATCCGCAACTGATGCGAGTTCAAGCTGTGAAGAAAGGGCGTTGAACATAGTTGTTTCTGTGAACCAGTGGAAATCGTCTGTTGAAGATGTTGTTGGAAAGTGCGGTAAAGTTTCTGTAATCATTTCAGGTACTGATGTTGATCCACACGATTACGAACCAAGTTTATCAGTTGTTGCAACCATCAAGAAAGCAGATGTTTTAGTTGTCAACGGTGTAGATTACGATTCTTGGGCGTCGAAATCTGCTGGCGAATCTACACATGTGTTCGACATTGCGAAGAAGGCTGACGTAAAAGAGGGAGATAATCCACACCTGTGGTATAATCTGCAAGTCCATAAAAAGTTGTCCGCAGGTTTGGGAGAAGAACTGAAAATTTTGCGCCCTGAGAGTGACAAGTACTTTAAGGAACAAGTTGAAAAGTTTGACAAGAAAGTGGATCAGTTGTTGCAGAAAGTTGAAGACAAAAAGAAACACTTGTCTGGTAAGAAGTTCGTTGCATCCGAATCTGTTGCGAACTATCTTGCAAAAGCAATTGGACTAGAAGATGCAACACCTGAGGGCTACGCAAATGCAACTGCGAACGAGGGCGAACCTAGTGCGAATGATGTTGCCAAAATGCATGAAGTTTTGACGTCTAGTCAAGCACAATTCTTCTTCTACAATACGCAGGAAGAGAACAACTTGACGAAGGATTTACTTGCGGACGCACAAAAATCTGGAATAAAGATTCTAAAAGTAACTGAGCAGTGCCCAAGCAACTTCAGCGACACAATCAACTGGATAACATCTGTTGTTAATTCGCTAGACTAGCAGAAACGAACTGCCTGCCCTCTTCAAGAAAAGTTGAGGGTTTTTTATGTAACAATGGTATCAACAAACCGCTGCGCATGCTGCGCATCAAATTCTTGAAGATCGTGAACGCCCTCACCAGTTCCGATGTATTTTACAGGAATGCCAAGTTTATGCACGACGTTGAAAACAATTCCACCTTTTGCCGATCCATCAAATTTAGTAATCACCAGTCCCGTAATGTCTACGACTTTCGCGAACTCCTCTGCCTGTCGCAGCGCGTTCTGCCCGGTGGTTCCATCAAGCACAATGTAGACATCAGTTATTGGAGTGTTCTTTTCAATGCTGCGGCGGATTTTGTTCAACTCATCAAGAAAATTCTTGTTGTTGTGCAAACGTCCAGCTGTGTCAACAAACAAGTAGTCGTAACCATTCTGGACCGCACGTAAAGCGCCGGAAAATGCGACGGACGCAGGATCTTCTCCCTCTCGAGATGCGGTTTCAACATCAGCGGTAGTATTCGACAACTTGTTGATGCGGTTTGCCCAAACAGTTAGTTGCTCTCCTGCGGCCGCACGAAAAGTATCCGCACCGACTAGAAGAGTTTTTTTGCCAGAAGCCATAAGGTGCGCGATTTTTCCAAGTGTTGTAGTTTTACCCACGCCGTTGACGCCAACGAACAACAAGGTTTGCAGCCCACTAGCACCTTTGTTGTCCACGCTGAAATCTGCGCCCGCACGATTCTGCAACAGTTTCGTCAAAATTTCTTTCAGTTGTACTTTTCGGGCGTTCGAATCGTTGTTCTTGTCCAATTTCGTAACAATTTCATTAATAAGTTCTGTGCTAAAATCCGCTAAATATAACTCGCGTTCAACCTCCGCCAAATCTTCAGAAACCTTGATAGGCTTGGTCAAACCCAGTATTGAGCGAGAACTAACTGTATCGTTTTCGCTACTGTTCTTTTTGTTCCAGATAAGTACAAAAATGAACGCAAAAATGACTCCAATGATAATTGGCACGACATAAAACAGGTCAACTTTCATACTAGATATTATAGCACACGCAAAGATATTTTGAACTACCTGCGTTCAAGTTGCAAGTGCGGTTTATTTCACAACATGAATGTGCAAATTTGTACAGAAACTGTGGTATAATGAAGGCATGGTAGTTTTTACGCGCGGTTTTGAAATTGCTGGTGTGAGCGCTGGCATGAAGAAAAGCGGGCGCAATGATGTTGCTGTCATCAAAAACACTGGGCCAAACAAGGTTGCAGCGGGCGTGTTCACCACGAACCGTGTTCATGCAGCACCTGTAAAATACTCGCGGCTTGCACTGGCTAAAACTGGTGGAAATGCGGAGGCTGTACTCATCAACTCTGGTTGTGCAAATGCGTGTACAGGTGAGCGAGGTTATGAGCACACGGTGGAAAGTGCCCAGTATTTAGCGCAGTTGTTGAACATTGAGGACACAAATCGCGTACTAGTTGCATCAACCGGTTCAATTGGTAAGTTCATCGAGATGGATAAGTTCTTGCCCGGAATACTCAGGGCAACTGAACAGCTCAGCACCTCGCCGCAGAACGAGTTTGCAGTTGCAAGTGCAATTTGTACAACAGATACGGTTGAAAAGATGGCGGTTTACAATCGTTCAACTGATACGATTTCTAGTGGAAAAACACTTGAGGAACTTGCAAGTGCGACTTCTGAAGAAAATAATTGGAAGATAGGTGGCATCTCCAAGGGTGCTGGAATGATTGCGCCTCAGCTCGCAACTATGATCTCGGTTATAACAACTGATGCTGTGCTGACTAGTGCTCAGGCTGATGAGGCGCTCAAATACGCAGTGGAGTACTCGTTCAACAGAATTGATGCGGATGGCTGTATGTCAACTAATGATACGGTTTTGTTGCTTAGCTCAGGGGCGAGTGGAATTGTGCCGGATCTTGATGAATTCAAGGAGAAGCTTCAAGGAGTTGCGTATGCGTTGGCTCGTCAAATGATTGCAGATACTGAGGGGTCTAGTCATGACATTGAGGTCAAGGTCATCAACGCGCTAGAAGAGGTGCACGCACTGAATGTTGCACGGTCAGTTGCACGATCGAATCTCTTGAAGTGTGCTATTTTTGGCAGTGATCCGAACTGGGGGCGCATTTTGGCGAGTGTCGGAGTAGTTTCTGAGGCTGATGCAGTATTTGATGCAAAAAATATAGATGTTGCACTAAATGGTGTCTGGATTTGCAAGAACTCTGGAATTGGTGAGCCGCGTGAACTTGTCAAGATATCCGAAAATCGCGCAGTTTCAATTGTTGTAGACTTGAAAGTTGGTTCAAAGTCCGCAACGATTCTGACGAATGATCTCACCTACGGTTATGTAAAAGAGAATGCGGAGTATACGACTTGACACCAGAAGTGAAGACACAAATACTCGTCGAGGCACTACCATGGATTCAGGAATTTAATGGTGAAATTGTCGTCGTAAAGTACGGTGGAAATGCTATGGTTGACAAAAGCTTGTCGTTGAGTTTTGCTAAAGATATTGCATTTCTACGCTCCTTCGGGATTAAACCAGTGGTTGTGCATGGCGGAGGCCCGCAAATATCAACTATGCTGGCCAGGTTTGGCATAAAGTCGGAGTTCAAGGGTGGTTTTCGCGTCACAACACCAGAAGTGATGGATGTTGTTCGCATGGTGCTCACTGGTAAAATATCTCGTGAGCTCGTGGGCATGATCAATGCGGTCAGTGGTAAAAAGAAGGCATTTGCAGTTGGCTTGTCCGGTGAAGATGCGGGACTTTTCAGCGCAAGGCGGAAAACTGTGTTGAAACCATCAGGTGCTGATGTCAATCTCGGGTTGGTTGGTGACATCTGCTCAGTTGATCCCAGTTGTGTTCTGAACCTGCTAGAAACAGGCAGAATTCCAGTGATTTCTTCAGTTGCACCAAACTGCGAGAATTGTGAAGAGGTCCTAAATGTGAACGCTGATGTTGCAGCGGGTGAACTCGCAGTTGCTTTGTGCGCGCGTAAGTTGATTATCTTAACTGATGTTGCTGGAGTTTATGACAACTATCCGGACTCGCACACGCTAATTTCCAGAATTGGAATTGCTGAACTTGAAGAGATGTTGCCCAAACTGGAATCTGGTATGATTCCAAAGTTAACCAGTTGCTTGAATGCGGTCAAGGATGGTGTAAAAGCTGCACATATTATTGACGGACGACAACCGCACTCTCTACTGCTAGAAATTTTTACAACTTCCGGAATTGGAACACTAATTCAAGCAGAGTCAGCATATGAACTGGAATGTGATGCGGATGAAAAGTAGTAGTGTAAATTATAAAGATGAATATACTGGTTGTTACTTTAAGGTGTTCGGTGAGCCGCAACTCGTTCTAAAACATCTGCGCGGGAGTATTGCAATTGATGTTGATGACAACGAATATATTGATCTACTTGGTGGAATTGCCGTCAACACGCTCGGGGGCGCACACGCTGAGCTCGCAGATGCAATTGCTAAACAGGCCAGGAGCGTAATCCACACATCTAATTTTTTCACCACTACTAGCCAGATTGAACTCGCCAAGAAGTTGATTTCTATTGCTGAGTTTCCCGCTGGTTCGCGAGCGTTCTTGACAAATTCTGGAACTGAGAGTTTGGAATGCGCGTTGAAGATTGTCAAGAAATATGCAAATATCGTTTCAAGACCGCGCATTCTGACGTTGACAAATTCATTCCACGGACGCACACTCGGCGCGCTTAGCTTGACCTACAAGAATAAGTATCGAGCACCTTTTATGCCACTAGTTCCCAATGTTGAGTTCATCGAAGCTGGAAATGTGCATGAGCTAGAAAGCGTATTCAGCACAAAAAGTTGTAGTGAAAAAGGCGAAGTTGCCGCATTGTTCATGGAAGTAATACAAGGAGAAGCCGGTGTTGTTGAATTGCCAGCGGATTTCGTTTTGCGCGCACGGCAGTTGACTAGAGAACATGGAGCACTTTTGGTGGTTGATGAGGTGCAGACTGGTGTTGGGCGAACTGGAAGTTGGTTCGCATTCCAAAACACTGGAACACAACCAGATGTTGTTACAGTTGCAAAAGGGCTCGCTGGTGGTTTTCCAATTGGTGCAGTCATTGCAACTGACCAAGCAGCTGAGATTTTGGAGCCTGGAGATCATGGAACAACTTTTGGAGGAAACCCACTCGCTGCATCAGCGGCGCTGAAAGTGCTTGAAGTGGTTGAACACGACAACTTGCTCGAGCGCGCACGTAGAATTTATCAAATTGTTGCAGATCACTACGGAAAAACTGGAAGAAAAATGCGTGGAAAAGGCGCATTGATTGCAGTTGAAGTTCAAAATGAGCGTAGTTCAAATGTGGCGAAGTTGGCACTGCAGTTCAAATCTGCGGGCGAAGAGAAATGTAAAAGAAGTGTAATTGTAAACGCTGTGAATTCCAGTTGGATTCGAATCGCACCAGCGTTAAATATTGACCACGAACTTTTGGAGGAAGGATTGATTAGGCTAGATGTTGCACTTAAGGAGGCTGAAAATGAACAGGACTAGACATCATTTCTTACGCGATGATAATTTGAGTCCAGAGGAGTACGCACAGGTTCTTGAACTGGCGCTGCACTTTAAGGATGACCTGTTTTACCGCAGGACTTTTGCAGGCCCCAGATCAGTTGCCGTCATTTTCGACAAGAATTCGACACGAACAAGAGCGTCTTTCGCAGCCGGTGTAACACAACTTGGCGGTTACCCGTTGATGGTCGAATCTACAACTTCACAATTGAGTAGAGGTGAATCTATTTGTGATACCGCTCGTGTACTAGAGCGCATGGTCGAAACAATTGTATGGAGAACTTTTCAGCAAGCCGACGTACTTGAGATGGCAAAACACAGCTCCAAGCCCGTGATAAACGCGTTAACTGATGAGTTTCACCCGTGTCAAGTTCTCGCAGATTTAGCAACACTTGCATATGTGAACAGCAAGAAAAGTGGACAAGAATTCAAGAACAACAAGCAGAAAGTGGCGGGAATTCGTGGAAAAACACTAGTGTATTTGGGTGATGGAGCAAACAACATGGCGCATTCATATCTGCTCGGATGTGCGACCGCAGGAGTTAGTGTTCGCATTGTTTGCCCCAAGAGTTATTCGCCGAACTTGCAGATTGTGCAGGACGCTGAGGAAATTGCGCAGAAAACTGGTGCTCAAGTTATTGTTACTGATGATGTTAATGCAGGTGTTGAAGGTGCAGATGTGGTTGCAACTGACGCCTGGCTCTCGATGGGCATGGACAAGTCAGAGGAGTCTGAGCGCACTGATGAGTTCAGGCGGTTCCAAATAACTGAGGAGTTGATAGCCCAGGCTGACGAGGCTGCAGTTTTTATGCATTGTCTACCAGCGTATCGGGGCAAGGAGGTGCTTGAAGGGGTCATCGACGGTCCGCAATCTGTTGTATTTGAGGAGGCCGAATTTCGTCTACACGCACAAAAAGCACTGATGGATTACTTGTACACGCAGACCACATGTAAAGTATGAGCAGTTACAAGTTTACAGTTGGATGAGATTTAGAAAAAGTTCATTTCTAGTTACGCATTGCGAACGCTCGGTTTATTACAGGGTTGTTCAACGATGCCAACCACTGCAACAATGTTGGATATGCACTACGATTACGAGCAATGTACTCGCGCAGTTCAGGTGCTCTGATCTAGCGATGTCGCACATAATGTCCAAGTCCAAGTTGGGATCCAGTGCCTGAGCAATTGTGTAATTATGCGACTTCGGTTGATTCGGGACCGGAATTGTGCCGGTGTTCGTCATGGGTTACTCAAAAGCTGGTCGCGTAGTTTGTGCTTGAAACTGCACAGACTGCGCCGGTTGCTGTTGTGGAGTAGTTTGCGCTACACTTTTGCGATACACTTGAAGTTTGTTGCCTCTTCAGTTTCGCAAAAGCAACCTCACTACTAGTGCTCGGATCACCAAAGAGCGCCAGCCATTTCAGGAGTTGTGGATAAGCACCCTGATGCTGAACAACACTTGACTGTAAGTCCTCATTTTCATAAGCAATTCGAGCAAGCAAGGATCAGCGTTCGAATCATTAAGAACTTTAAGTGCTTCGTTCAACTCCATGAACATATTATATAGCATACTAAAATCGTGCGTGTGCAGTTTTGAGAAATATGCACAATTGTGTACGCAAAGTTGCAGCACTGTGCTATAATGGGGATACACGGGGTGCTTTCGGCACTTGGCAAGTTGCGTTGTAGCTGCTCGGTTGTTGGAGGCTGAGATTACACTCGTTGAACCTGCATAGTGTTAGGACTAGCGAAGGGATTGTGATGCGGATAACAGTGAACGGTGAAGTTGTTGAACAAAATGAAAATCAGTTGCCTTTTACTCTTGAGGAATTGTTGGTTTTAAGGGGATTTGCGAGCGCAGGTTCCACTAAGGAGCGCGAATTAGGTTGTCTAGTTGTTTCAAAAGATGATGAAATTATAACTCAGGCAGAATTTGCAACAACCGTGGTTAAAGAGGATGATGCATTTGAGGTTCTACGATTCGTTGGAGGTGGTTAGATGACGAGGATTGTTTTGAATGCGAAAACAGTTGAGGTTGCGGATGAAGAAACACTTTTCAGCGTGAAGGAGCAATGGAGAAGAACGAATTACCCGGATAGTGACGATTCAGAGGTTGTCGCAATTGTTGACGGTTTCGCTTCAGCTGCTGATGTTGTGTTGTATAATGGACAAGAGGTCAACTTGATCGTAAAGGGCGCAGTTCCTAAAGAGGAAGAACTGGAAACGCTCATGGTTTCGCGGCACACACCAGGTGTACACAAGGCGCTGAAAAATGCTAGTGTTGCAGTTTGTGGACTCGGTGGATTGGGTTCAAATGTTGCAATCGCACTCGCTAGAATCGGAGTTGGTAAGTTGCATCTAATAGATTTTGATGTTGTTGAACCGAGCAACCTGAATCGACAACAGTACAAGATTAAAGATCTAGGTGTTCTTAAAACACAGGCGCTGAAGTGTGAAGTCGCGCAAATCAACCCGTACATAAAAGTTGAAGTTGACAATGTGCGCATTTCGTTCAAGAACGCGCCCGAACTTCTCAAAAATGCGGATGTTGTTTGCGAGTGCTTTGACAATCCAGTTGCCAAAGCGGAATTAACTAGTTCCATGCGTATTCATCTGCCAGAAATTCCACTAGTTGCAGCATCAGGACTTGCAGGTTTTGAGAGCTCGAACATTATCAAGACGCGTAGACTTTCGAAGAATCTGTATATTACGGGCGACCTGCAGACATCTGCACAAGTTGGGCGCGGGCTCATGGCCCCTAGAGTGCTGGTTTGTGCAGGACATCAGGCCAATCAGGTGCTGCGGTTGATTCTGGGGGTGGAAGATGTCTAGTGAAAAGGATTTCTGGAAACTTGGAGGTTATGAATTCACATCTAGGTTCATTCTGGGGTCTGGAAAGTATTCAGTTGACCTTATTGATGCGTCGATTAAACATGCGGGCGCACAAATTATTACTCTAGCACTTCGGCGGGCAAGTAGTTCTTCCGTAGACAATATTATGAACTACATTCCTAAAACTGTAACTGTTTTGCCCAACACTTCTGGCGCTCGCAATGCTGAGGAAGCTGTGAAGATCGCGCGGCTCGCACGAAAACTGGGCTGTAAGGATTTTGTCAAGGTTGAAGTAGTTCATGACTCCAAGTACCTCTTGCCAGACAACTACGAAACTGCGAAAGCAACGGAGGTTCTAGCAAATGAGGGGTTCGTTGTGTTACCGTACATGTATCCAGACCTGAACGCCGCTAGAGATATGGCAAATGCAGGTGCTGCGGCGATCATGCCCCTAGGTGCGCCAATTGGTTCAAACAAGGGGCTGCAGACGAAGGACTTCATCAAAATTCTGTTAGACGAGATTGAACTACCAGTAATTGTGGATGCAGGAATTGGAAAACCATCACAAGCAACTGAAGCGATGGAGATGGGCGTTACCGCAGTCATGGCAAACACGGCGATTGCAACTGCGGGTGATGTTGTGCAAATGTGTAGTGCCTTTAAGTTGGCAATTGAAGCAGGTAGATTGAGTTACTTGGCTGGAACCGGACGCGTGCTCGAAGTTGGAGGAGCGGCGTCATCTCCACTGACTGGATTTCTGGGGGAAAATTGAGCGTACCAGCAAAACGCGACATTTTCGACTACTACGAGGATCAGGATCAGCTGGACAGCCAGATTTTGCACGCAGTGCTTTCTGAACGAGATACGTTTGCTCCTGATCAGTTCACGCATGCAGATGTTGTGCGTGCGCTAAATGAAGAGAGTCTTTCACCTCAGGGGTTTAAGGCGTTGTTATCACCAGAGGCCGCATCTTTTCTCGAGGAAATTGCGAGTGCAGCCAGAAGAGTGAAATCTGCGCATTTTGGCAACAGCATCTCACTTTTTACTCCGCTCTACGTCGCCAACTACTGCGAAGATGAGTGCACTTACTGTGGATTCAACCGTTTCAACAAGATAAAAAGAGCGCGGCTGACGAAGCAACAAGTTGAAAGTGAATGTGAAGAGATTGCGAAGACTGGACTTGAGGAAGTGCTGATTCTAACTGGTGAAAGTAGAGCGTTCTCGGACTACAAGTATATAGGTGAAGCGTGCAAAATCGCCAAGAAGCACTTTCGCGTAGTTGGAGTTGAAGTTCAGCCGATGAACGTGGACGAATACAGGCACCTGCACAGTTGCGGTGCGGATTTTGTGACGGTTTTTCAGGAGACTTACGACATTAGTGTTTATGAAATCGTGCACCCTGGAGGCAGGAAGCGCATATTTCCATACCGTTTCGATACTGCAGAGCGCGCGTTACTGGGCGGTTTTAGAGGTGTTGCATTTGGAGCACTACTTGGTCTTGCAGATTTTCGAAAAGATGCGCTCGCAGTTGGCATGCACGCTAGTTTAATGCAGAAGAAGTTTCCGCACGCTGAAATTTCAATTTCATGTCCACGAATTCGTCCGATTCTAGGAGATGACAACTTACCGTCCGCTGTTGGAGTGCCACTAACTCCAGTAACTGAGCGTGAACTTCTGCAGATTATCTGCGCATATAGATTATTCTTACCATTTGCGAACATAACAGTCTCCACGCGTGAAAGCCAAAGTTTTCGCAACGAGGTCTTCAAGATTGCTGCAACAAAAGTTTCTGCTGGTGTTAATGTTGGAGTTGGCGGACATAGCGAAGATGCGGTTGGCGACGAACAGTTTGAAATTGATGACACTCGTAGTGTTGATGAAATTTGCAGAATGCTCAAAAGTGCGAACTTACAACCAGTCATGAGTGAATATGTGTAATGTGTACCTTTGAGGTTTCCAGTGCTCAAAATCTGCATTACCAACTACGCGCGATTCTGCGAGAGGTTCAAAAATGCCGCCGCAGAAAATGACTACCACTTAAACTTGCGAAGACTTGCGGAACTTGAAGATGCACCGAACTTCGTGATTCTGCGGGAAAAGTTGGACCGCACAAACTACCGAGCACTCGCAAAAAAACTACAACCAGTTTTCAAAAAGAAGTTGATTGTTCACTCGCGCGCAGAACTTGCTGATGAACTGGAAATTCCCTTGCACCTGCCATTTACGCACGCGTCAGAAATCTTGTGCACGCAGAAAATTGAACGCATTCCTTTTTTTAGCATCTCCGTGCATTCAGTTGATGATATACAAGAACTTGAAAAACTACCGCCGCACATTAAGTCCAGAATTGCATTTGTGCTCGCCGGGCATGTGTTCTCGACGCCATCACACCAGAAAATTCCAGGAAAGGGACTGAACTACTTAAAAGAGGTTGTAGATTGTTCTCCATTTGACGTAATTGCTGTTGGTGGCATAAACAACCCAAATCTTAACGCCATCAAATCTGCGGATGCGGCTGGCTGGGCAGGAATCTCAACTTGGCTTGAAAAACTTGACACTTTCACTCTTCTGCGGCACACAATGCTCAGGTGACCATAAGTCCAGATGAGGGGAAGCGCTGAGTATTACAGGTATTAGATGAAAATTTTTCTTGACATTGACGCAGGTGATGTGTTATACTGTCGTAGTGGTGAAAAAAAGCTTGACTTTCGGAGTGGTGTTTTTTGTGGTTGTCACAATGGGATACGGTATTCTACAACTAGCGTCTGCAGCCGAGAAGCCTAGTGCAGGTCAGAACGGGGAGTATATGGCCGTCTCCAAGAATTTCGAAATTGCAGATAAGAAGAGCACCCTAAAAGACGAGATCATCAACGTCACTTCAAGTGTCAGTGGTCAGTGGTCGGTTGGCGACCTGGTTGCGCCTTTTAGAGTTCGTAACCTTGCAGTTCGTGCGTCGACTAGTGTTATTCCACGTTCAGAATGGAGTAGTGCGCAGTGGACAAAACCTGTTACTGGGAACACCTACATGCCTGGTCATTGCACTTGGTATGTGTACAACCGCCGGGCGGCGCTTGGGCGTTCAGTGGGCAGCTTCTGGGGAAATGGAGGCGTGTGGCACAATTCTGCGATGAATGCGGGGTACTTGGTGAATCACACTCCTGAAGTTGGTGCGGTCTTTGAGCAATCTGGGCACGTTGGAGTTGTTGAGGAAATCGGGATTGACAATTCTGTGCACATTTCAGAGATGAACTACTCCTACATTCCGTATAATTACAACGAGCGGTGGGTGACGAACGCGGGTCAGTACTGGTATATACATTAAGGACTTCATGAATCATCGACCTGTTAAAGCAACTGGACTTAAAAAATCCTTGCCAAGCAAGATCGCTGCTGTTTTTGTTGCAACTGTTGCAGTGTCACTCTTGAGTCTCACAATTGTTGATGCCACAGTTCGTGTGCGTCAGGACAAGATTTCAGCAACTGGCAGTATTTCAAGGGTTGGTAACTTTGACGTTGCACAAAAGGACACATCTTCGATCACAACTGAGCTCGTAAATGTGACAGTTCAAGGTAATAGCTGGTCCTTAACTGGCTACAACTTGCCATATTCGAACCAGAAAGAGCGAGCTGCTACTGCAGCGGCTGCTCAATTAGCTGAGGCAAACAGGGCTTCGCTGGTGCTCTCCTCATCTGCGTCCGCATCAATAACTTCCGCAGTTTCACAAGAAGCACCTGCAGGTGCACCTGGTCATGCAGCTCCGAAGGCTCCGGGCAACAAGTACGCGCGTGGAACTTGTACATGGTATGCGTTCAACCGGCGCGCCGTACTTAGGCGTCCGATTGGTACGTTCTGGGGAAATGGAGGCGCGTGGCATAATGCAGCCATTCGAGATAGTTACAGAGTGGATCACACTCCTGAAGTTGGTGCGGTCTTTGAGCGATCTGGGCACGTTGGAGTCGTTGAAGCAGTTGGAGAAAACAACACAGTTTACATTTCGGAGATGAATTTTGGATGGAAGTTGTTCAATTACAACGAACGGTGGATATCGGACGTCTCAGGATATTGGTATATACATTAAGGACAAGTTATGGAAAAAGTTGCGAAATCGAAGCAGAATAAAAAAATCACGTGGATAGTCGTTTCATTGGTGATTATTTTACTGAGCGTGTGGTATTTTTCAACTCCTAGACCTAACAAAATCGACACTTCTGACGGAATTGCACTACTTTCAGGCACCAGTGTGAAGTCAGTAGTTATTACTGAATACGAGCAAAAGGTTGAACTAAAACTTACGGAAAACTTCAAGAAGCAGGAGGAATCTGGTGGACTTGCAATTGACAATGATGATGTGGTTTTTTACTACATCGCCGCACAAGCTGATGACATCTGGCGCATTATAAAGGACAAGAGTTATAGCGAGGGCTACGATTCACTTGTGCCGCAGGACTCTATTTTCCGCACGCTCCTGAGTGTGCTACTTCCTGCATTATTGCTCATTGGTGTTTCCTTCGTTTTGACAAACAAAATGCAAGGTGGCTCATCTGGTGGACCTTTTGGAATTGGAAAAGCGCGCATGAAGCGAGTTGGTAGTGATGGTCAAACTCCAGATATGACATTTGAAAAAGTTGCTGGCGTTGTTGAAGCAATCGACGAACTGAAAGAAATCCGCGACTTCATGGCGGAACCGAAGAAGTTTAAGAAGTTCGGTGCGAAAATTCCAAAAGGTGTTCTCCTCTACGGTCCGCCCGGAACTGGTAAAACACTACTCGCGCGCGCAGTTGCAGGTGAAGCAAAAGTCCCGTTCTTCTCGATTTCAGGTTCAGATTTCATCGAGATGTTCGTTGGTGTCGGTGCCTCAAGAGTTCGAGATCTGTTCGCGCGCACCAAAGCGGTCGCACCCTCTATTGTGTTCATTGATGAGGTTGATGCAGTTGGCCGTGCGCGCGGTATGGGAACTGGTAGTCACGATGACGAACGAGGGCAGACCCTGAATCAGGTGCTTGTTGAAATGGACGGTTTTGATAGTGATACAAATGTCCTGATCATTGCGGCGACCAACCGCCCAGAAGTGCTAGATCCCGCACTTTTGAGGCCCGGAAGGTTTGACAGGCAGATAAGCGTCGATGCACCTGATTTACTTGGTAGAGAGGCAATCTTGAAGATTCATGCAGAGGGCAAGCCTTTCGCAGCTGAAGTTGATCTGCACCAAGTCGCAAAACGAACACCTGGTTATACTGGTGCTGACTTGGCCAATGTCCTGAACGAGGCCGCGCTCTTAGCTGCGAGAGAGGAAAAAGAGCAGATTGGAACTGATGAACTTGATGAGGCGGTTGACCGCGTTATGGCAGGACCTCAGCGCCGCTCGCGGAAGATGAACGAGAAGGACCTGCGAAATACGGCATATCACGAGGCTGGGCACGCAATTGTTGCTGCCGCGATGCACTACACAGATCCCGTAAACAAGATTACAATTCTACCGCGCGGGCGAGCTCTGGGCTACACTTCAGTTATGCCAACTGAGGACCGCTATTCTGTTACCCGCAACCAACTACTCGACCAGATGGCGTATGCGATGGGTGGAAGAGTTGCTGAGGAAGTTGTATTTCAGGATCCTTCAACTGGTGCGTCAAATGACATCGAAAAAGCGACAAGTATTGCTAAAAATATGGTAACTCTTTATGGCATGAGTTCGAAAATCGGACCAGTAAAAGTTGCTCCTGATGAAAACGATGCACTAATTGGAGGTGTGCACACGGAGAACTACAAGCAAAGTGCCGCGGTTGAAAATGAGATTGGTGAAGAAATCCGCAAGTTGCTGTCTCAAGCACACAAAGAAGCAAGAATCGTAATTGACGAAAACCGTGCAGTTTTGGACACTCTGGCAAACAAATTACTAGAAAAAGAAACACTACTAGAAGACGAGCTGAACGAGTTCTTCAAACCGCTCAAACGCTGGGGGGAACGCCCAGTTTGGAACTCACAGGAGCAAATGTTAGTAACTAGTTAGAATAAACTATAAACTTGACAAGTTTACCTTTTTAGTGCATCCAACTTGATATTCTAATTCTACTGTGGTATTACATTTAAGTAACTGTAACTGAGATGAAAGGAATTCTTATGAAGACAGTTAAGAATATATTCATTAGCACAAGGGTTTACAGGGGACGGCAATAAAAAGTATACGTAAAAATTTAGTACTTGGAGAACCAAATTATAAACAAACAAAAATATGTTTGCATGTGCAGTGACACGAATTGTAGAATGGG
>AXYY01000005.1 GCA_000485475.1 Candidatus Ancillula trichonymphae ImTpAt | reverse complement strand
TGAGGCGCGCGGAACCAATCAAATCAAGGTGTTTCACGGTTACGGACTCGCAGATACTATTGTTACGCCAAACTACAGTGAAAAAGTTACCGCGTGGTTAGAGCAGAACACCTCATCTGAGAATCATGCGTATTCTGGACTTATGCACGCGATCTCTGTACAAGAACTGGATGATATTAAGAAGTTCATTACTTCAACTAGAATTCGCAAGGTTTAAGTTTTGACAGGTCGTAGGGAGTTTCCTGGTAGACATAATCGATCCAGTTGCTGAAAAAACGAAGCAGTTGCTCGCCAAGAAAACTGCGGAATCTGGTTGCAGTCATCATCTGGATAATAATTCTGCGGAAATTTTACGTCAGCCCTTTGCTCAAATCTCGGCGATACTCAATGTCTAAGTGTATACCGGTCATATTCCAGGTGCCCGAAAACGTAGGTCTTGTGCATGCGCGACGTTGTCAAAACGGTTGCCGAAGTTTGTGTTGATTCAACAAGTATAGCCAACTTACCCTGCCCAATTAACTCATCTAGTATGTTCTTGATTCGGCGCAGTATACTGCGAGTGTGGAATATTTAAGACATCATCAAAACCGCGCGTAAACGGCTGGTTGCAGATTTAGTGTGCTGAAAAACGCCGAAGATTTTCTCTGGCAAGTTGACTTTATTCAACTCCGAAATCCACATACAAACCAGCGGCCGCACCCCAACAGATGAAAAGCTCAGCAAAAACATTACTGCTCGCCCAGTTGATGACTTTTACCAGTTCGTCCCAATAATCCATCTCTTCAAATGCGAGTTGCTCTAAAGGTGCACCCGTTATAGCTATAGCGTCGAACTTCTTGTCCATAATATCACCGAAATCCACATAGAAACGGTCGAGATGTTCCGCTTCGTGCTTCAGCATTGTGCGTCACAGTTCGTAAAAAGTAGGCCTCAATTTGAATAGACGAGCTCGAAAGGAGCCTCAAAAGTTGAACCTCTCAGTATCCACTTTCGTAGGCATCAAATTCATGATGATAATTCTGAGCGGTCGAATATCTTGTGCGTCCGCGCGCAGGTGCGTCAACGTGATAATTCCTTCTTCTTCCAAACGGTGAGCAGCCGGAAATTCTGCGGGTAGTCTCGTATGGGCATGTCTTAGCACCCCAGCAATCTGGAAGCGAAGAAATTCTGCAGGTAGTCGATTTCAACTCGTTGCTGATCCATGGTGTCGCGGAAACGAACCGTAACTGCATTATCATCGAGCGACTCGAAGTCATAAGTAATACAAAAAGGTGTACCAATTTCATCTTGACGACGATACCTGCGCCCAATTGCACCTGCATCATCGTAGTCAACATTCCAAAACTGCCGCAAGTTCGTAGCAATATGCCTGGCTTTGGGGCTCAACTCCTCATTTCGACTCAGCGGTAAAACTGCAACCTTCACGGGGCTGAGGCGTGGATCCAACCGCAGAACAACGCGCTTGTCAACGCCACCTTTTGCACTAACCGCTTCATCTTCATTATATGCGTCTAGTAGAAATGCCATCAAACTCCTCGTCAAACCTGCGGCCGGCTCAATAACAAACGGCGTATACTTTTCACCCTCGAATTTGTTCTCAGCAAGTTTTTTGCCGCCATTTGGATTGTTGAAGATTAAGTCTTTTCCAGAATGCTTACTGTGCGTAGTCAAATCAAAATCAGTTCGATTCGCAATACCTTCAAGTTCACCCCACGAACTACCCTGAAACTCAAACTTGTATTCAATGTCAACTGTACGCTTAGAATAGTGGCTCAACTTTTCCTGCGGATGTTCGAAAATGCGTAAGTTCTCAGGATTTATACCAAGATTTGTATACCAACTGAACCGTTCTTCAATCCAGTATTCGTGCCACTTCTCATCTTCACCAGGTTTAACGAAGAACTCCACCTCCATCTGCTCGAACTCCCTTGTGCGGAATATGAAGTTCCCAGGCGTTATTTCGTTGCGGAATGACTTACCAATCTGACCAATTCCAAACGGTGGCTTCATGCGTGCGGCCCCCATCACATTGGCGAAGTTGATGAAAATTCCTTGCGCAGTTTCTGGGCGTAGATAATGCAAATCGTCTTCGTCCTCAACAACACCAAGATAAGTTTTAAGCATCATGTTGAAATCTTTCAGCTCAGTCCAACTACCTCTTACTCCACAGTTCGGGCACACAATTACACTCGCACTACTCGGCGATTCGTTGCGCTTCTCCCCATACTGCTCTTCAAGATGATCAAAGCGGAACCTCCTGTGACAATTCATGCACTCAGTAAGCGGATCGTTGAAGACCCCAACATGACCAGATGCAATCCAGACCTCGCGCGGCAAGATAACTGAAGAGTCCAGCCCAACAACATTGTCCCTTGATTGCACCATATGCTTCCACCACTGACGCTTGATATTCTCCTTTAATTCAACACCTAGTGGTCCGTAATCCCACGCAGAACGAACGCCGCCATAAATATCGCCGCACGGAAAAACGAATCCGCGTCTCTTTGCTAGACTTACGACATTATCAAGTTTGGTTGCCATACTAACTCCCTAAACACACTCACCTTACAGTATAGCACATTTTCAGGTGTGGTATAATTGAAGGGTGTTGAAGATGATCTGGGCACAGGACAGTTGTGGCGGAATTGGGCTGAATGGGAAAATGGCGTGGTATTTACCTGAAGATTTTAGGCACTTCAAGAATATGACAACTGACAAAACCGTTATCATGGGACGCAAGACTTGGGAAGGACTACCAAAAAATGCTAGACCTCTGAGTAACCGCAACAATGTTGTTTTAAGTTCAGTTAGCGATGAGCAGTTTTTGAAGCGGTTTCCGGGTGCTAAGAGGTTGAACTTTGATCAGATTGTGGCACTTTCCGAACACGAAGATGTGTTCATTATTGGAGGTGCAAGTGTTTACGAGCAGTTTATGTGCGCAGCCAACGAGCTGATTGTGACCGAATTGAGCGCGAACTATGAGGTTGATGCATATGCTCCCAGAATACCTGCGAAATTTGAACTGGTGCACGAGGGAGACTGGAAAGATTCTAATCAAGAAAAAGATGGGGAAGTTGTTCGGTGGCGGGTGCTCATATACAACAAGTTTGTGCAGGTACGCAAGTTTAGCGGTGTTTGCGAAGCAAACACAGATTTATTTATGCGCAGGTGCGTAGGTTGATTGTGTTTTGCTTCGCAAAAGAGACCTTATGCGGCTAGTTGTCTACAGGAGCTTCCTGTGATTCACTAGGCACTTACTGTCAAGTTTATTGACATTCAGCAGAAATATCGCAACGTTGAAGATGACTATGGCTGCAGATAGTTGCGCATATTCGAAATCTTGAATGTTGTATTTATCCACAGTTGAATACGCTACGAGAGCAGAAATCGTCGGAATAACTAGAGAATAAACAACCTTGAATAGTGTCCTTTCATGAAAAGGTGACACCACTGAGTTGTAATATTAACAGTCTCTTTTGCCTCAAGTTGTAGTAAAGATAAATCCCATGTAGGAAGTAAATATTGCCAGAAAAATACCGATGCTGAAGACTGAAGTTTCAACAATTTCTATTTGAATTTGTGAATTAACACTATCTGAAACATAGGTTGTCGAATTTATATACTTTTTTCATACGTTGTATTTATTGAGTTCTGTTTCAACATCGTTATTGGTATTATCATAATTTGACTGGGAAAATCCGAAATTCGTTGATAGTTGGTAATCATTTAGAAAATTTTGTGTGTAAGGTAAAACGACAAAATAATTATTTGATGCGATGATATTTTGATAGGATGAATTAAATACTGCAATTTCTTGATTATCTTTTATCGGTAAGAGGTTAATTTCTAGATTTTCAATTTGGTTGTGCCTACTAAATCAGATGATAGCCATTTTAGTATTCCTGTTTTTTTGAGATTCTAGATTTAGATGTGACTCAGGAAATAATAAATAAATTGTATTACCATCCTTTTGCGAGTCCACTTCAACTTTATTATTTCTCAAATCAAGTATATTGTTATTTTTTACGAACAAACTATTGACAATCATATTCTTGTTAAAAAGTTACTGGTATCAGTATAAAAAATAAATGGATCGTCGGCAATTTCTGATGACAACGTTGAATTATGATAATTTGCAAAAATCAACTTGTCCTTACTTTCTTCTTCTTTCATAAATTTGGCGATAACTTGATATAAATCATCCTCGAGAATGGACCCACCTGTGTTGTAAAGGCAACATAATTCTTGATCGCGTTATAATTTTTAAGTACTTCAATATTATTACTAAGAACATTTACCTTTTGATAGGTGGATTATCCAAATGAAATTAGCAAGATAAAAATAGTTATCTGCAAAACACTTAGGGCTTTTAGGACAAGAGAATTGTTTGTTTTTTCGAGTAGATATTGAATTGAAAATGAATGAGATTCCGTTATAGTTCAACAACAAGACAACTCACCAGCACAAAAATGAACTGAAAAACTACTAGTGCTATAAATATAAAAAGAATGCTGAAAAATCGTGTAGTTGGTTATATGAGAACAAGAATATACTAATTCCTACTAGAGCAATAATCACACCTGTAACATCCGCGACAAGAACCGATAAAATATTCCTGAGCATTATTAAACTGTAAGATTTCCCTAATGTCAAGTAAATAAAAATTATTCTTCTTGTTCTTCAAAAACGCTTGTAGAATTACAAAAAAAATCAAAGAGGAAAACATAAAACAACATTAAAAATCCATATTTTGGAATTGTTTGCACTGCGGATTCAAAATAACTTTGATTTTTTGTCAATGCGTCTGCTCGTATATTCTCTTATCAGATAACATTTGTACAAGTTTGTGTGTGCTGTTTGCTGGACAATTGGTATAGTATAGTCCAAAGACAGATCGCTGTTCAAGTTCTCGATAATCATGAAATGTACCTCTCTCAGTTGGGTTAAATAAATGATCATATTCCGACACTACTTTGTTGTGGTCATCGACATCACCAACAAAAGAATATATGTTCTTGTTGTGTGCGTTCTGCGTTTCTTCTCCATATGTATAGTAAATATTGATGCCCAAATTGCGTGCAGTATTATTTATATCCTCAAGAATTTTTGTCTTCGTAATATTATCAGGCATTTGCGTAATTTAATTGTGAATGAATAATCAGTATCTCTAATGCCAATTTTGGAATAATTATTGAACGTGACAAATACCATCACTCCACACTTGCATATTTAGCGATGTTCATGAATGAAATCCTTTGTTATAAATTAACCAAAATTCTATCATTGATCCTGAATATTTTCGTGGTGTTTACATTTTGTATAACTCTAGAATCGTGAGTTGCAGTGACTACAATCGCTCCATTGTCCGCCAATTCTTTAAGAATGTTAAAACTATATAGATAGCGTTTGCATCAGCATACACACGTCCGTTTGAATCTCCATTGCCGTTGACCGTATTTGCATAGTGACGGCGCTCACCGTGAAAATAGCGTGATATACACTGATCGTTTTGAATTCCATATGTCCAGTTCCATCCCCCCCTTCTCTATCTTCCTGATTTAGCGCAAGCACTCAGCAAAAGTTTGTAATCTCTCGCTTGCCTCGTCAAGCAATAGTCATAGTCTGTCTTCGCCGTCTATAATACTATCAGGATTAGATTGCATTATGTCCTCGGTTAGACTGTTTAAGTAAGTACATTCTCGTTCAGAATGTCTGCATTGATTACCACAAGCTCGTTCACTTGTGTGTCTAGTATATGTTTCTTTTCGTTCATTCGTTTCCCCTTCTCTATCTTTGTTAATCACTCTAGCCATTTTGCTATCGCACCAACCGCGCAAAGCCCTGTCATCATTACTAGCGGTCCATACCAATTGTTACCACAAAATACGCTCCTGATAGTATAATAACTATTGGATATGCTATAACATATAATATATTTCTCCCATATTAGAACACCTCCGCTGACTCTGTTTTTCTGTTAGGTATAACCTTTACCACAAACATCAGCGAACAAGTCTAAGCTTATACCATCGCCACCGTCACGTTTTTTATACGCACGTTCTGTTAATGTTCCACGTATCATCACACGGTCGCTTTTGCCCAAGCACTGAGCTACGTTTGAAACGCCCTTTCTAATCTGCTTCTTCATGTCTCCCTACTTTCTGGCTGTTCGCAATCCTTCAAGCCTGAATGCATAGCCAAACGCACAAGCCCGAGCCACAAGCATACTACATGCCCACACAGCAGCCCCATTATACCACAAGTAGACAACATTGTCAAGTTCACACCTGTTTGTGCGGCAAAAGTTTTGAGCAGCTAGAAGTAGTATTTTTACAAAATTCTCCTGTAATTTGCCAATGTCATGCGTTCATTTTCGTCAACATGTGTTATAATAACATGCATGATGTATTTTACTAACGCCAACGCTGAAAAAATCAGAGGTTATCACACACTTGAACAAAAGAAGGTGCGGGAGAAGTCTAGGCGCGTCCTCGTTGAGGGGGTAAATGCGGTTGAGCAAGCCATCAAGTTGCATTCGGGGGCAGTAGAGTGCGTAATTGTGCAAGATGATGAGCTGAACTTGCGCATTCGCGATGTGCTGAAAGTTGCCCAAAAAAAGCACATTCAGGTGGATACTGCAACGCCGGCAATTATGGACAAGATTTCCAAAAATGCGATGTCGATCATTGCAGTTGTTAAAATGCCGCAGAGTCTACAACACGCAGAAACGGGCGACCTGGCGGTAATCTGCTCAAGAATTTCAGATCCTGGCAATGCAGGTGCTATTGTTCGTGCGGCCGCTGCATTTGGTGCAAGTGTAGTTATTTTTGCAGGTGACTGCGTTGACCACTGGAGTCCG
>AXYY01000004.1 GCA_000485475.1 Candidatus Ancillula trichonymphae ImTpAt | reverse complement strand
AAGTTTTTGAGCCAATTGTTGTCTGCCGCTCCTGCATTGCTTCAAGCATTGCGGACTGGGTTTTTGCACTCGAGCGGTTGATCTCATCAAGTAGTACCAAATTCGCATGCACAGGCCCCAACTGCGTGCTGAACTCACCAGTTGAATAGTTGTAGATCTGAGTTCCCACAATATCGTTAGGCATCAAGTCAGGAGTGCACTGTATGCGGCTAAAAGAGCCCGAAATCGCGCTGCAAATTGCCGAAGCTGCAGTAGTTTTTGCAAGTCCTGGAACCGATTCTATTAGAATATGACCGCCAGCAATCAGCGTTAAAAGCAGAGCAACTCGCATTCTATCTTGACCGACAACTTTCTGCGCGAAGATGTTTTCGATCCGCAAGCTGATGTCCTTGGCGCGCTGCAAATCGTTGTACTTAACTGAACCACCAGAATACTTGCTGCTGTCGATATTTAGATCAGTAGCGCTCCAGTCAACTAGTTGATCATATGTTAGAGAACCTGCAATAGTTTGCGAAGTGGCTGCACTTACTGGTGTTGACGCCGCAGCTGAATCGTTATTAGTAACACCTTTCGCATTACTCTTAACACGACCATTACTGCGGCTGTTCCACTTCTTCTGGCGCGTTACTTTCTTATCCTTTTTTTTCATGTCTACTATTATATCACACCCGCAGTATGCTGATAATTTCGGGCTTGTAGTTCACAGTTGACTTTAGAAAAGTATGATATAATGCGGGTCGTGAGTAAGAAATTGGTTATAGTTGAATCTCCTGCAAAGGCGAGAAAAATCAGCAGCTTTCTGGGGAGCGATTTTGTTGTACAAGCAAGTGTTGGACATGTTAGGGACATCCCTGTTCCTTCAAAGTTACCTGCTAAAATTAAAGAGCAAGATAATGGCGCGTTCAAGAGATTTGCTGTCAACATTGAAGCTGGATTTGAACCGCACTACGCTGTCTACTCGGACAAGAAGAAAATTGTTGCACAACTTAAGGCACTTCTAAAAGATGCAGATGAACTTCTGCTCGCAACCGACGAAGACCGTGAAGGTGAAGCAATCGCATGGCACTTGTATAAAGTTCTTGCTCCTAAAGTACCTGTAAAACGCATGGTGTTCCATGAGATAACCAAAGATGCAATAATCAAGTCCATTAAGAACACAAGAGATATCAATCTCAATCTGGTTGACGCACAAGAAACCAGACGCATTCAAGATCGCCTGTTCGGATTTCAGGTCTCACCGTACTTGTGGCGTAAATTCGGTACTGGACTTTCTGCGGGAAGAGTTCAATCAGCAACAACGCGCATAATTGTTCACAGAGAACTTGAACGCATCGCATTTGTGGAGTCTGATTACTGGGACATCTCCGCGAAGTTTTCTACACTTGACGAATCTGGCGATTTTTTGACGAAGTTGACGCATTATAACAGCTCAAAAGTTGCAGTTTCAAAGGACTTTACCAATAAGGGGCACTTGACAACTGCCGCACAAAAGAGCAATGTTCTAGTAATTAACGAACCCACATCTAAGGAAATTGTCCAGTTTTGTTCTAATGCAAGTTTCAAGGTTGTTGAAATGATCAAGAAGCCATACACGAGGTCTCCAAAGGCGCCATTCACAACGTCATCACTACAACAAGAGGGCGTTAACAGGCTCAAAATGTCATCAGCAAGTGTTATGCGAACTGCTCAGTACCTGTATGAGAACGGTTATATTACATACATGCGAACTGATTCACCAGTGCTCTCCAAGGAGGCTCTTGATGCTGCGCGAGAATGTGCAGGTGCCCTGTATGGTAAAGATTCAGTTCTTCTTCAGCCCAAGATATATTGCGCAATTAGTGATGATGCACAAGAAGCTCATGAGGCGATTCGTCCTACTGTTCCGTTTGCAGCGCCGAATGAACTCAGGACTGTATTGGATCCGTCGCAGCTTAAACTCTACGACCTGATTTATAAGCGCACATTAACATCACAGATGGTTTCTGTAACTGGCTGGACGACAACTGTGAAAGTTGCAGATGATAAACAAACTGCGATGTTTTCTGCGAGTGGTACAATTATTGAAAACAAGGGATTTTTGGCTGCACTAGATGACGATTACGATGAGTCAGAAACTGCTGATTCTAAAGAGGTTCGTCTGCCAAAACTTGAAGATAATCAACAACTAAAAGCGAAGGCGATAACTCCACTTGCGCACAAAACTAAACCTCCAGCTCGTTACACAGAGGCGTCGCTAGTAAGAAAAATGGAGGAACTAGGAATTGGAAGACCATCAACTTATGCGTCTACTATCCAGACGATTCAGGACCGCAAATATGTGCAGAAACGAGGACAAGCACTAGTTCCAACTTGGCTCGCATTTGGCGTGAACCGGGTCCTTGAAAAGGTACTTGAAAAGTATGTGGACTACGATTTTACAGCACATATGGAAAAGGATCTTGACAAGATTGCGCTTGGTGAGAATGAACGCACGAAGTGGTTGCAAAACTACTGGTTTGGTGATGGCAAGAATCAACAAGGGCTAGAAAGAGACACGGACGCACTTAAAGAAATGGTTGCTGCAAAATCCTCAGATGATGTTTTTCCAATCGGTTCAAGTGGGCAGTATCAAGTCCGAATTACTCCATATGGCGCATTTGTTGAAGATTTGCATGGAAAACCTGATGAACGGGGTCGCTTTCCACGCGGTTACATTCCAGAGGAACTTGCACCAGATGAACTAACTGAGCAGGTCGCTAAAGAGCAAGTCGAGATCGACGTTGGCGTTCAGAATTCAGGTAGAACTCTCGGCGTAAATCCAGAAACTGGTTACACGGTTGTGGCACTAAGTGGTAGATATGGCCCGTATTTTACGGAAATTCTTCCAGATGACGCACCAACCACTGGTCGTAATAAGGTGAAAACAAAAACAGCCTCCCTGCTGTCCTACATGAGTCTGGATTCGATTACACTTGAAGATGCACTTAAGGCGTTCAAAATTCCGCGTGAACTTGGCATAAATCCGCCAGATAATGAGAAGATTGTTGTAAACAACGGTCGTTTCGGACCATACTTGATGAAAAAGGATCCAAGTACCAAAAAATATGATTACCGTTCAATTAAGAAGACTGATACCGAAACTGCAGAAGAGCGGATGTTCACAATTACACTTGAAGATGCGATTGGAGAGTATTCACACGAGAAGATTTACGCTCGGCGGAGAAGAAAATGAGTGGTGTTTTCATCACGTTTGAGGGAATCGACCAGTCTGGAAAATCCACACAAATAGAGCACTTAGTTGAACAGTTGAATGCCAAATGTCCAGGGCGTGAAGTTGTACGAACTTTTGAGCCAGGTGCAACTGAACTTGGTGCAAAGTTGCGAACTGAAATTTTACACGGAGATGCGATCAACGCGCGCGCAGAACTGTTGCTGTATTTGGCAGATCGCGCAGAAAATGTGAGCAAAATCGTACTACCCGCACTTGCTCGTGGCTGCGTAGTAATCTCAGACCGCTACATTGATTCAACTGTTGCGTATCAGTGCGTCGGTAGAAAATTCAGTGAGCCTGAAATCGCCAAGATGATGCACTTTGCAACTGATGGACTAGTTCCTGATTTGACCTTCTTGTTGGACATTACTGTTGCTGAATCACGCAGGCGCCTTTCAACCCTGAACGCTGACCGACTAGAGCAAGAGAACAACGAGTTCTTCGAGCGAGTACGAAGTGGTTACCTAAAACTCACAGAAAAGGAGAGGCGAATTTATACACTTGATGCAACTTTACCCGCAGATAACTTGGCACGCAAGATTTACGAGGTGGTTCTTAATGTCCTGGATTAAAGTTATTGATCAAGATGACGCAATTGAGCAGTTAAGTGTCGCACTAAATAGCACCTCAAAGATGACTAATACCTGGTTATTTGCCGGACCTCCTGGCTCCGGGCGCTCAACTCTTGCACTTGAATTTGCAGTTAGAATTCTGCTCAAAAGCATCTCGAACGCGAGAACTCTTGTGGAGAGCAATGCGCATCCAGATGTTGAGGTCTTAGGCGCCTCTGGATTGACGATTAAAATTGATGCTGTGCGTAGTATGATCGCAAAAGCCGCAATTTTTCCAACTCTAGGTAACCGCAAGATCTTCATAATAAAGGACGCAGATAGGATGACAACAGAGGCACAAAATGCGTTGTTGAAGTCGATCGAGGAACCTGAAGAATACATGATTTGGATATTATGCGCACCAACGACGCATGATGTTTTGCCAACCATCTCCTCAAGAGCGCGCGTTGTTAATCTGCGACTCGCACGAACTGGCTCAATTGAAAAACTTCTAGTCAGTGAGGGTGTTGACAATAAAAAGGCTGCTGAGGTTGCGCGCTTGAGTAATGGACACATCGGAATTGCGCGAAAACTTGCACTAAACAGCGAGCTGTACGAACAGCGCCTGAGTAATTCTGAACTAGCACTTAGCGTCAACTACGTTTCAGATGCTGTATATTCTGCGCAGATCCTCATCAAAAACGCTGAGAATCTCTTCAAACAACTACTAGATGAAGAATTCGAGCAGAAGATTCGCAAACTGCACCTGAACTTGGGGCTAGAAGAGGACGAAGTTGTTCCAGCAAAACTGCAGCACTACTTCAAGGCGGTAGAAGATGAGAAAAAGTCACAGGAGAAGCGACAACTGCGTGATTTACTGGACGTTTCGCTACAAGAAATCTTGATGGTGTACCGAGATATTTCACTACTACAAGCTGGCGCGAACAGCGACCTGATAATAAATCTACACCTCATTGATAAACTTGTAGTGTATGCAAAATCCATGACAATTACTGAAACTGCGCTCAAAATCGAATGCGTTGAGTGTGCGCGTGACCGCATTAACAACAACCTCGGAGCGTCTGGACAACTGGTTCTAGAAGCTATGTTTGCTGCACTCCTGATTCCGACTAGAGCATTAGTACACTAGACCAAAAATCTATAGTTCTACTACAGAAAATCTGCGTGTTTTTTGTATAACTTCTGCAAAAAATCCATAAATTCACCACTCTGCAACAATTAGGACCGAGACAGTTAACATTTTCTTAAAGAAAACTTATGGTATAATAGCATTTATGGAAAATAATAATGCAGTTAAACAAAAAACATTCTTGGGTCATCCCATTGGCTTGTTGAATTTATTCTCAACAAAATTCTGCGAACGCTTTTTCGTATTATGGTATGAAGGCGATTTGGTATTATATATATATATATAAAGCCGTTAGTGATGGTGGATTGGGCATATCCAAACAACATGCACTTTACATTATGAGTCTATTCAGCTCTTCCGTGTATATGGCGTTAATTCTGGGTGGTTGGATTGTTGACCGCATAATTGGCAAATATTATTCAGTTCTACTTGGCGGTTCAGTTATCGCGGTCGGGCATATAATTTAGGGCTACCGTTTTCTGGGGCTGTGGGATTATTATTCATCGCTCTTGTTTTCATTTCTATTGGTACAGGATTACTAAAACCGAACGTTTCTTCAATGGTTGGAGACTTATTTGTATGGAAAAAATGACAGGCGTCGTGCGGCAGGTTTTAATATATTCGTGCTTGCAATCAACTTGGGTTCATTCTCTTCACCTATAATTGTGGGTGGAGTTCAGAAATTCTCAGGATTTCATGTCGCATTCGTAATTCCAGCTGTATTTATGATTGCTGGTCTAATTGTGTTCTACACTCTTACAAAATCTACACCACCGTCACCAATTCTACCTGCTGAGCGCAAACGCATCTTCACATTTTGTGCTGGACTTGCTGTGGTAATTGCCGTGCTAGCTGCGGGTCCTGTCTGCAGCAAATGCTTTAACGCTTGAGGGGTTCTCAATTATAACACCTGTAATTTTGCACTAGTCATTGTGGTATTCTTGTTTGTGACGATGTTAAAGGATAAGGAACTGACGAAGGACCAGAAGAGGAAAACTACTTCATATATCGCAATCTTCCTCCTTGCGACCGCTTTTTTTGGGCAATAGAAGAACTACAGTCATTGAACTTGCAGAAGCAGGGCAAACAACAATAGAATTGGGCCGTTCACGTTCTCAGAGTCGTAGTACCCAGTCAGTCTCAACGCGTTCGTAATAATTATTGGAGCACCCATTTTGGCAGCGGTCTGGACAAAACTACGAGACAGCCTTCAATTATAGTGAAGATGACCTTTGGACTTTTCTTAACCTGTATTTCATTCGTAATTCCAACCATTGCATTTTCGCAAGTTTCAGACACCGAAAAGGTAAATCTGTTCATGCTCATAATTCCAATTACCACGTTTTCTCTTGGTGAATTGTTCGTCTCTTCGATTGGATTAGCAGCAACAACTGAATTAGTAGCGCCAAAATATGCATTTAGACTATACTAACAATATGTTTTGGCAAAATGCACTTGGACAAGGGGCACAAACTCGTTCTACGTACGTTTTTACGATGAACAACATCCCTCTGGCTTCTTTTTTTTTGG
>AXYY01000003.1 GCA_000485475.1 Candidatus Ancillula trichonymphae ImTpAt | reverse complement strand
TTTTGCGCACAACGGAGTTTCTACAAAACACTACCTTATTGTGCAGGCGCGCGGGTGAATTGGGGTGCGCAAACGCGTTTTTGCGCAACAAAACGCCATTTTCAGCTTCTCCTAACTACACTTGTGGTTTATTTGAGGTTGTGGTATAACAGTTATCATGAAATTATTCATAAAGAGGGCACCCCTCCCCTCCCGCTTTCCAGTTTAAAGTCAAGAAAACGCACTTTCAGCAAGTCTTCAGATGTTATGCGCGTAATAAAAGTCTAGCATTATTTGCAAGTGTCGCAGTTGTCTTGACAATTTCACTTGTGCGCACTGAACTATCAGTAACTTTTGCAGCAGATGGTGACATGAGCCAGTTTTAACTGCACCTGAAATCACTCCTAATGTTTTATTTAATCAAAGAGCAAGTGGCACACTGAACGAGCAGCAAAATCAACAGAAACAAACACAAAACGGACAACCCGATTACGAGGGGGAAAGAACGAAGGCAGCACAATTGACTTGAACGATACCACAGACTGGACATACATTTACAATTCAAGACGATGCAGATGTAACGGGGTTACCGGTTCGACCACAAAAGTAGTATAGAGTCGTGGTAGAAAGTGATGCGAAGAACGTGAAAATAACACTTGATGATGCTTCAATCAGTAGTAGCATGCTTCACCGTTTGATATGGCTGGCGCAGAAGTCACCATCACTCTTTCTGGAGAGAGTAGTTTGACTGCAATTGATTCCGGAACCAACGCTCCAGCAATTTATGCCCTAAATGGCTCAACGTTGACCATTGAAAGTGCAAGTGGTTATGGTTCGTCAGGAAGGTACGTTGAATGGCAACTGGTTTAAAAAACTCGCAAACGGAAAAGGTAGGAGCAGGAATTGGCGGGGGTTATGCAAGTTCCGGTAGCAATATTACTACCCCTATCAATGGCGGTATCGTAAGGACTTTTACTGGACCGGGAAGTGACGAACCAGCATCAATTGAAGACGGTGGCTATGCTACGGGTGGGAATATTACCCCATTAATGGAGGAGTTATCATGGTTGACCAAATTGGCAGCGAGCGGTATTCGCAATCGGAAGAGTGGAAGTATTAACGTGACTGGTGGCACAATAATTGCTACTGGCAACATTGGACTTTCTTCAGGAGTAGGAGTAGTAACGGAGGGCGCGCCTCAACCACCATTGATAAAAGCTTGGTCTTCACAGGTGAGAGATAATAAGTGGACGTAATGGTTCTAATCCCGAACATGGCATTTTAACTGATGACGATGTAACCACATAGCTACTGGTCCCTCCTGTCACAGTCACCATAAAGGCAGACCTGCACATACCTAGTGGAGAGAGCAACCCTGACAATTCCTCAAGAAAAATTAACAGTTGATGTTGCTGATGCGCATCAACTGATTCTTGACAGTGGTGGAGCACTTGATGCTCCTGGTGCGTTAAACGTTACAGAAGGTGGCGAAGTTGTGATTAAACCTGGTGCTATTTATTCCGGGCGAAACTAAACTACCAGATGGCACAGAATATGAGGGTGCATTAGTCGAACTTGATGAGACTGATTTCGTTCGAGCAACTTCAGATAGTGTTACGGTGCGCACGCGCATTTAACCGTAGGAACTCAAAGTATTGAATATGCCATTAAAAGGTAAGTCCTGATACTCTGCACCACCATTTTGCGCAGCCGGAGCCGAAGATTGCCCTGTTGAGCCTGATGTTAAATCTGATGATAAAACCAACGGATGGGCAGACAACGGCGTTTTTACCAAGCTGGAACCGACAACTGATTATTATACTGCATCTACGCGCGGTCAAAAGCAACAGACAAGTACAAGACTGGTACAATTGCTAGTCTTGGAAAAGCTACTCACTAGCAGAGCCAGAGCCAGAACCTCAGCCACCAGCACCCTGTACCAAATCCTGAGCTTGTACCAAGGTCCAGATCCAACGACTCCAACACCCCCAAATCCCAGTCCAGATCCGACTCCAAGTCCGACACAACTCTATAGAGCAAACAGAAGAAGACTTCGACAACAACGGTGGTATTCAAGCAGCAAGTATAACTCATGTAGTAAAATTATCGTAAAACATGGTGAAAATTGGAACAACTGACATGCAACCCACCAACAAAAGTAAGATTTACCTTTGCTGGTTATGAAGTGCCAGTCAAGAGAGGATGATGGCAGTGAGCGCGCTGGCCGAGACTGCGGAATATGTGCTGGTGTACGACAAGAATCCCAAGCCAATTGCCAACGTGTACGGGGGCTACACAGATGATGGCAGAAACTGGATCAATGCGGATTCAGCGGTGCAGTTCAGGGCGGCATGGGCTCAGGCACCTGATTCTGCACCACAACGCCAGAGACAATTTAGGACCCGATCCAACAGGTACTCAAACTGTCTGAGTGGCACACATCTGTTGATGCGAACTGCACGCTGGACAACTCTACACCTGCACAAGATGCGAGTTCAGATTCAATGCGACCTGCAAATATTGGTGTTGCTGCTGTGTTCAACTTGTTCACATTGTCCTTGTTGTTGGTGTTATTAGGTCTAGGGATGAGTCTGCGCAAAAAGTGGTTTCCACAAAGCGGAATACAGTTGAAGCGTGCACAGTGGCGTTTCTGAAAACATAATTGTTGCGCGCAGGTCCGCAATTGAGTGGACTTTTGCTTATGCAAAAGACCGCCTAATCCGCGGACCTCAACAATTCAGTTCATCGTATTTGCGCCACTTCAAGTAAAATGGAACGTGAAGACAGGTTATAACGCCACTTCACCTGAATCTTTCATGTGCCTCTTTGCCGTCTTGCACGAACTTCCAGAACTGCGATCAAAAAGAAAAAGAACGCAGCAAGCAAAGATGCAACTGTAATCACGATGAACGATGCCTGCCAACCGAAGTGCTCAGCAATTCGTCCAACGAAGAAGCTTGCAATGACCTCACCAAGGATATAACCGCATATTCCAGTGACACCTGACGCCGCACCACCTGCACAGTTTGGCGTAACTTCAACGGCAATCAACCCAACCATCATCTGCGGTATGTACACACAATTCGCCAGAACAATTAATGCAACTGCAATTATGAAGTGATTAGTTGAAGTCTGGTACACGAAAATCGGAACAACTAGAGACAAAGATGCGACGAACGGTAGCGGTGCTCGAAGACCCTTGAAAAGTTTGTCACTCAGAATTCCCATAATTACTGTGCCCGGTATTGCGAACATCTCAAAAAGTGAAAAGAATAAAATCGCCTCCTCTTTTGAAAAATTCTTCTCCTCCCAGAGGTAGGTTGGAATCCAGTCCAGAATCCCATATCGCGCAGCATAAATACAGGCATTCGCGAACGCCAGAAATATCAGCAATTTGTTCTTCAAAACGTAGCGTACAAGAATCTGCTGAGAACTGAGCTTGTTGTCATCCTCTTTGTCATTGACCAGTTCGGGATCATTACTGTACACATCGACTGCAGGTAGACCGAAAGTAGTTGGCCTATCTTGTCCCAAACAAAACACGATTACTGCCAGAACTAGACTAAAAATGGACGGTAATACGAAAATGCTAGACATTAAAAAAGTAGTTTTTTGAAACAGTATGAACGCCAAAAACGAAGCAGCAACTGCACCCGCCGCGCCAAAGTTGTGGCTCGTTGACCAAGTTGAATAATAAAACCCGCGGTCCCTTTTCGACCACCAGAATTTTAGAGACTTCTGGGCTGCGGGTGCCCCCATTCCCTGAAAGATACCCATAGGAATCATTAAAATTACCATAACAACGATATTTTGCGTAAATCCGAAAAATGCATTTACAAGCGTCGAGAACAGTAGTCCCGCGCTAATATAAAAACGCGGGTTACACTTATCTGACAGTAAACCCATAAATAGTTTAGAAATACCATATGAAACTGCAAGCACCCCCATAATTAAACCAGTATCAGACTTGGTGAAATGGTAGTTTTCAATTAAATAAGGAACGGATATTTTGAAAGCCGACCGAACAATATAATAACCAATATAACCAATAAATAGACTGGTAAACACACGAATACGCTTCCTTTTATACATACCCGGAACAATCTCACTGTCAATTGGATCTGCATCAACCCCACGCTTCATAAAATCAAACACTAAATTTTACCTACCCTTTCAATTATTCTGTAGCGTTAGAAGTATAACATCCCCTGTACAAAACAGATATATAAAATTTGTTTACAATTCCTTAAAAAACTATAGATTCATCAATTCAGCAAGTTCTTTTATCACATCTTCAACATCGTCATTCACTATGATGTGGTCGAACTCATCTTGAGACGCCAACTCCTGTTTCGCAGTGTCAAGCCGCCGCATTCTGTCTTCAACGCTCTCTGTTCCTCTGATGCCGAGCCTCGTAATCAACTCCTCAAAACTCGGAGGTGCAAGAAATAGGAACTTGGCACCAGGAGGTACAGTTTCCCGCAGAATTCTAGCACCTTGTAAATCAATCTCCAGAAGTGGTCGCAGTCCGTTTTGCTGGGCTTGCTCAATCGGTTCTCGCAAAGTGCCATACTTGTGCGTGCCATGAACAACTGCCCATTCAAGAAACTCGTTGTTCTTAATCTTCGCATCAAAATCCGTAAGAGTCAAAAAGTGGTAGTGGATGCCATCTTGCTCATTTTCGCGTGGCGAACGAGTCGTTGCAGAAATGGATAGGTAAACTTCCGGATACAACTCAATCAATCGCCTCGAAATTGTGCCCTTACCAACCGCAGTTGGACCTGCGAGCACAGTTAAATCCGGGGTGCTCATACCGCATCCTTGCTCAATAGTGAGTTTCTGATATTCTCAATGTCCACCGTTTTTAGTCCACACAAGTGCAAATAGTTGTTCAACCAGTTGTTATCAGCGGACGCACCTGCTGCTTCAACCGCTAATTTCTTGCACTTCGCTATTGCTTCTCCCAGATACTGCTCATAAACAGTTGCAAATGGTATGAATATTCGCCAGTCTTCGATGCTGAAACGTTTCGCTAGTAGTTTGGCTTCATTCGGCGCGGCATTTGCGGACAACATGTATTCTTTGATGACAAGTTCCTCATTAGTTCCAGCGATTAAGTTGCAAAGTGCTGTCAACCAACCAGTCCTGTCCTTACCCGCATGGCAGTGAATGTACGGGCGTGGAGAAGTTGCAATAACCTTGAGCGCGCGCCCAAAAAGTTCGCGAATAGTTGTAGAAGTAACAAATCTCACATACAGCTGACGCATCGACCTGAACGAATATGCAAAAAATTTGTTAATTGACAGCTGGTGTCCGTTAAACTCGATAACACTAGTTTGGTGCTCCGGAAAACCATCTAAAACTACTTGCTCAAGATCGTTGTCCTCAGTCGCCAAAATGATGTCTACTTGTGCCTCTTCTTCAAGCATTGCGTTGATCGGTATGAAATGATAACGCGCACCTTCAGGCAAAATATCCGCAGCACTCCTGTTAACTTCAACGTCCGTGCGCAAATCAATGACATCAGTAATTCCCAGTTCACACATTTTTTCAAGTCCAGAATCAGTTATCGCGCTCAAATCCACGCCTCTGAACAATCTACCGCTCGCAATTGCGCAGATCCCATCCGCACCAGAAAGCTCTTTCACTGCAGCACCAACGTCACGAAAATTCGACACACCTTCAACACTCGTCATACTTCAAACACACCTTGTCCTGCACGAACAACTTCAAGCGCGTCACCAGTCAAGTCCAGAATCGTTGTCCAATGAGTAGGCAACTCACCAGCATCAATAATTAAATCTACCAAGTCACCAATCTTCTCCTCAACTTCATAACTACTGCCCAAAACGCCCTCTTCTGCATCGAAATCAGCTTCAGAATCGTCGGCTGGTAGTATTAGCGATGTGCTCAAAATGGGCTTACCAAACTCGTTAAGCAAATCACGCACAAACTGATCACTTGCAATCCGGATTCCAACAGTTGACCGCTTCGAATGTGCCTGCGCAGGAAGACTACCCAGTGCTTTGAGTATAAAGGTGAACTTACTTGGATTGGCGCGTTTTATCAGGCGGTAGTTGGCGTTATCGATCTTGACATACTCCGACGCCTGAGCAATGGACGCGCACATCAGGGTGAAGTTGTGCTTCTTCTTTAGTTTGCGAATTGCGCGAATTTTCTCAAGTCCAGCACCATTCTTGAGCGCGCACCCAAGCGCATAACCCGAACTAGTTGGATAAGCTATAACACCAAGATTTCCCAGGACATCAACCACATTGCGGACCACTCTAGTCTGCGGATTTTCCGGGTGAACCTCGATTATTCTAGCCACGAAGTTATTATACCACATGTTTTCCTCAGGGGCTGAAATATTTACTAAAAGTTCAGTTTTAATTGATAGTAGTTCTATTAGTGAGTTATAATGGAGCATGAACCTTCATCAGTACATGTATGTATGTATGTATGTATGTATGTATGTATGTATGTATGTATGTATGTATGTATGTCAATTGAAGGATTAACTACTGGTATTTACTCCAGAAAATGCACAAATTGACTACTTACACGTCACTTTGTGCTTGTGTAGGTGCGTCCAGATAAACAACCTCTTAAGTCTCGCACTATCTTCAACACGCTCTAGACCAGAGTCCTTTTGTGTTGATTGAGCTCGCACCTGAGCCTGCTTGAACTGCGACTGATACTTGTACGCATTCTTGTAGGTATACTCACGAGCCCTCCAGGATTAATTGCATATTCCAGTTAGTGCCATCTGCAGTATAGACATATCGTAGCGGGCGCCCGTATTTATCTGCGTCACCCTGCGTGGAGTCAGCCTCAAGGTAGACAGTTTGCCCAAGTAGTTGCTTCGTGTATGCGGACGCTTCAGGTCCGTAACATTCAACTGTTTTTTTGAATGAACAGTTTCGGGTGTATCTACACCAATTTAGGCGCACACGCATACTCAGGCAGCTGGTGTAAAGGGTGTTACTATCGCTAACTTTAGTAACTTTACAAGGAGTTCCCGCAGTAATGGATGGGTTGGTTGGTCTTCGTGGACAACGGAGGTTCAGGAGCCTGCGGAGGCAAAGTAGACGAGGAACCTGCACTGTGTTACTACTAGACACAGAGGTATGTTGTGCTGTGGGTGCTTGGACCTCAGCACAAGAAGTCACCATAAAAGATGCGAATAGAATGGTAATTGTCAGGACGAAGAATGGACCTTTTGAGTTGTAATCTCTTGCTGTCATTTTACTCCTTCTCTAGCAAATCAGCAGCTGTTGATAATACAGTGTTAGAACAACATGTCTGTATGGCGTGACCCAAAAACAAGCAACGCCAAATGTTGCTACACAGAGTAAATACCAGGGAGCAAATGAGAGCTCTAGGATAAACAGCTGCATTTTTCCCACGCATAATTTGTTCACTCTGATTTATCGCCTGCATTGGTTGCTCAGCAGTTCCGTCGCCCAACAAGAAAAAGCTCAAGGCATAAGCAAACAACTTCACAAATCCTGGAATAATGAACAGGAGTAAGTGGAAAGTGACGAAAAGTTGTCGCAATAAGTATAGAATTCCTGCATTCTTCCAGTGCTTAGCGTGAAAACCAAGGAGAAGACATCGGCAGTTTTAGGTTGTTGATCTATGTATACCTGTAATACGCAAGGTGGCGAGATAGTATAAGTGAACCTAGAATAAAAATACTACAATATTAAGATGAGCAATAACAATGCTGAAGTAAATTGTACAATATACTCTTTGCCATTTTTTTAGCAAGCACAACGTAAATATTCAGCACAAAATGGGGTACACAAGCCAAAACCGCAAGACTTGCACACCACATCACAGTATACACAAACTGAAAAGTAACGCAATTACCAATGTTCTCGTGCAAAATTCTCCTAGCTTCAAGTTTGGTATCATATCTGTTAATCTCAAGGTATTGCTGTTCAACAAATGTATTTTTACGCTTTCTGAAAGTAGCAAGGGACACAAACGAAGATTAGTGTCGCAACAAACATCGCAATTAGAATAGCAAATACAATACCACTTCGACCGGAACTGCCAGAATTCTCGCTCACTGAACCATCAGCAGACTTAGCTGAGCCACCACCGGTAACGATTTCACCATCATTGAATTCAAAACCTGCATTTTTCAGGAAGTCTAGTGCGGTATTTATCTTGATCGCGAAGTTGAAACCTTGCGCTTGCTCGGTTCTTGCAGCATTAATTCTGATAACTCTATCTTTAAAGTCCAGCAGCGGACCTCCAGAACTCCCGTGGTTAATTGTCGCATCTATCTGAAAACAGTTCTCAATTTGCCCTCTACCAGAGCTATACCAATAGTTCTGCTGATGTTTGATTAATGCCCTTCGTTAGCGTAAAGTCAAGCCCAACACGGGGTCACCAATTGCAAAAATGTCATCCCCATTTTTAACCGCACTTGAATTACCCAGCGAGATAGGTTTTAGTGTTTTATCTGCCACAAAGAGCAATGCTACATTTTGTTCCTTACTTTTTGCAACAACTTTTGCACTCAGTGTTTTGTTATTCTTGGTCGTGAGCACAACCGAATCTGTTCCGTTAATAACATGCTGATTAATAATTCATAGTGCTGATCAATTGAGAATGCTGAACCGGTGTACTTACTTGTATTGACCGTCTTCTCAATTGACGACATAAATGCTCTGGTATGTAATCATCAGTATCAACAAAATCTAGTGCATGTGCCACGGGCGCAGTAAAAATCACCATTATCAACACAAATGACCCCATCAACAGCCCTTTTTCAGCAACATTTTAATGCTCTTCATATGGATTTACTACCTATCATTTTGAACTTGTGAGAACTACTCTTCGCCTCTTTTGAGCTTCTGCTGTGCTTCTGCAGCAACTGGATCGGACCACATCTGGAGGCATTTCAAGGTCCTCAATTAAAAAACGAACTACCTGAGAAAAGGTTGTGTTAGCATATCGCTCAACCTGTTGTTTTTCTTGCTGATAACTACTCTCATTTGCAACAATTGATGAGTAGCCCTCAAGTATATCTAGTTCTTCCTCTAGTGCTTTATGTTCACTAGTGAGCTTTTTGTGAAGTTCACGAACTTTTCTAGCATTGCGAAGGTGCTCAAACAACTTGGGCTTGGTCATTTGACTTGACAGTGGTGAATGCTGTTAACCCCACCAAGAAGTACAAAATCAGCATAAGCGGAGTGACCACCAAGTCTTTTGAACCAATTCCAAGCAGTACATGGTCATTAGAATCACTATCGGTGATACTCTCAGAAAACAAACGCATTGCAAGCAAAGGCTAGTCCCAAAGCGCACCAGAAGGTTATTTCTAGAACGACTAATCCAGAATACTTTTTATTTGGGCGTGCACACTGATACCCCGCATATGACATCGTCACAATTCCAACAAGGCCTAGTGCAAAACTTAGTAGCGATGCCACAACAAAGTCTATAGTTCCCAGTGCTCTCCTCAAGGTGTCCTGTAGAAATAAAAGGTCAGTAAATGAAAGTACAATAATAGCACAAACCAAAAAGAAAGCACTTGCCCAGGGAAAATAACACCATACTCTCCAGTCACGTCTGTCTTTAAGTTCTCGATTTCATCTTCATTTTCATCAGATTCCTTTCTCACTAGATGTTCTGGCAAGTTATCGCACCGTTGTGCTAAAGCTTTTTGCCAACCTCATCACCATTGTCCGCTTCATGCATCGTAACCGTGTCCGGCGCAAGGAACGCGGTCGTAGTCTAGACGAATCTCGACCCTCTTTGTGCGGTCTTGATATATTTATTGAGCAAGCCGCTGGGTGTAGTGTGTTTTATGATTCTCAATATCTGAAACGAACAATTTTTTCTGACCATCTAAGTGCGAGTTCAAGCGAGCAATCACAATATCAATGTCATTGAACTTAATCCTCATGAAACTCAATTCTTTCTCTTTAAGCCCCATCTGGGTGTATACACATGCACCCTTTCTCTTGGGGTTGTATTCGAACTGTTGTATTTTTCGGACAACTCAGCGTGCTCCTCAGTCAACTCATCAATTCTTCGCTGGCAGTTTTCGACACCACCATTGAACTGCGTCTTGATGTTATCTATCTTCGACACCAGGTACACAAACCGCTGATTTGCTCTACTCAGTGAACTGTCACGCTTTCTCTGCTCAAATACTCTACATACGGTGTTTCAACTGAAAAAGAACCGCTAGGATCGCTCTTCTGTAGCTCCCAATGCTGGTCCGGTTATGCGCGCTCTATCATGTTTGGCATTATACCAATCCACCACAGCCTTGAAACGAACCTGTTTTTTAGCCTCATACATCTCTGTAGTGCGTCTTAAATATACGCTCATCCACTGTTGTATTTACCATATTCGTCATTTTTCCCTACATACTGCAAGTGTCTTGTACTTTTACACTTACAAACCTGTTTTGTGCGGTTCTAAATTCCTGCCACTGTTCATTTTCAACTTCATCAAGATGACCCTCAAAATCTGAACCCAAACCGCGCGCCGTTAGAATCGAATCTGGTACGCCAAGCTGAACTGGCAAGCTCTTAACTGCATTTGCTCTGCTCTGCGTAAGTTCAGAAGTAGAAACTTTATGCCCACCTTTTTCAATTGCCTGCATACTTTCAATAACTGCGCGGCAATTCGTCGAGTTGCTCAAAATCAATTGTGCGAGACTTGCAAGTGACGCCTTCGCTGCCTTGCCTCCTGATTAACAAACTGTGCAGAATCTTGAGCAAAACTTATGTGGGAGCCGTAGAACTTATATTCAAGCGGTGTACATAGCTATTGACCAACGGGAGTAGAATTCACATGATAATCCGTTGCACGGACTCCTTTGCTGAAACCATGAGTTTATCAGGAGGTTCGACGACCTTAGCGGCCCATACGCTCGAGCACTTTTGTGTAGATGTCAATCAAATCATCGCGCTCTGTATTCCTAGTGCTTGTTGAGGCGCAACCGTTTGCCCCAAACCACTTAAAAGTACTGTGGTGCCTTTCAATTGGTCTTCTTCATATTTTTATCAATATTCGTAAGCGACGAACCCACATTGTATGCCAACGGTTCAAGTTGCGGATTATCTTCAACCTTAGTTAGCGTTGCGGACACCCCAATAATGGTCGGAAAGTTCGCTTTTTTATCATACCCCCATCTCCACATCATATCTCCAATATATTGTTTGACGCGATCCGTTAACGAAGGTAGTGGAACATTTTTAGTACCACCAAAACCACGAGTACTACTTTGTCATAATCCGAATTCGGACGACAAACCCCATCCTGATGCTCATCATAGTCGTAACCACGAGCTTCACACTTATCTTTTTCACTACCTGTACACCCCCCGTTAAAGCTAACGAGTAGGTGAATAAAAACGAAATTACTACGGATGACAGTAGCGCAAATCTCAGCTTATCGCGCAAACCCCGAGAAAGAAATATTGTCCAGCATTTCGCGAACACCTCACGATCTCACCTGCACGGTTCCTGCTATTCCACAACATATATGCTCCTCTCCACTAGGCCGTTAAACGTTATCATTACGTTTAATATACCATAAATTTTTGCCCCTGTCAAGTGCCCCTTTTACTTGCCCTCGTTAACCAAATCCGCATGAATATTATTCACAACAGCATGGGTGAAACTGGGAGATTCATCAGTTGCGCCAAACGCTTCAGAAAGTGCGGCTCCTTGAGTTAGCGTGACTGGTAGATCCAATTTTTCATACAACATCTCGTACACCAAAACAGCCAGAATTGCTAGATCGCTGTTTCCAACTGCGCGCGAATTATTACGACACTTCGCCATAATCAAGTCCGTGACTTCCTCCTGATGTTCGTAAACTTGAAGTAAAAACTGCTTGAGTTCAGCATCAACTTCCTCATACACAAGCTTCGACTTGAACTGCTGCTCGCGCAAATCCAAGAGCTCAGGCACACCAATTCCGCGGACTATAGACTCAAACAACAAGTAGAAGGCTCTTTTGCGCCTAGTTTGTTTCGAGAGCACCTACTACTCACTTACTCTTGACATGTATTCGCCAGTGCGTGTATCGACCTTCACCTTTTCCCCCTGAGAAACAAAAAGCGGCACCTGTATTTCACCGCCAGTTTCAACAGTTGCAGGTTTTGTGCCAGCATTTGAGCGATCCCCCTGCAATCCCGGTTCAGTATAAGTAATCGTCAAGACAACTGACGCTGGTAGTTCAATAAAAAGAGGTGTCCCATCATGCAGGGCAACAGTAACCTTGAGCTCCAGAAGAAGGTACTTCTCGTTCTCCCCTACCACAGTCGCAGGAACCACAACTTGCTCGTAGGTATCCATGTTCATGAACATGAAATCCGCTGCCTCCTTGTAAAGAAACTGCATGTCCTGACGGTCAACGGTCGTGATTTCAACCTTCGCACCAGCATTATACGTGCGTTCAACAACTTTTCCTGTAATAACATTCTTGGCCTTTGTGCGCACAAAGGCGCCACCCTTACCAGGCTTAACATGCTGAAATTCAACAATCTGCCATAACTGCCCATCTATATTGAGGATAGTTCCATTCTTAATGTCGTTCGAGGTTGCCATATGCTTCTCCTAATATCTCTTCCACGCATTGCCATTATACCATACTTTTCATTACTACTAATCTTTTTTGTTCATCGTTCTAGTACTGGAACGATGAACAACCCTAGAACAAGTCCAGGTAGTAGAATTAACAACGACAAGCGGATTGACACAATACTTGCAAGAATACCGATAACTGGAGGTCCTGCAATATTCATGACGTTGCCAAGTCCTGCGGTAACTGATGCACGAAGTGCGGAGTAGTCAGTGGATTCACTAGCGGCAGAAATTCCAACCGGATAACCCAATGCAACTCCAAAACCCCAGAGTATGCATGCCAAGTAGACGGACCACTCGAACGGCGAGATCGTATAAATCAGCACTCCGATAATCGCACAGATGAAGCATACGCGCATTGAAACTACTCGTCCGAACCTGTCTAGAATACTACTGCCGAAGAAACGAGTGCACGCAATAACCAGTAGATATATCCACATGCCTAGCAATCCTGACACCTCCGTTTCATAGAAGCCCTCAACAATTCCACTAGCTACCCAATCGGTTCCAGATCCTTCCGCCAGCGAGGTGACGCACACGATTAACCCAATCAGTAGCACAGATAAATCAAGTCCTTTACTGTTCAACTTCTGAAAAAGCGTCAAGTTCGTGCGAGAATCATTTTCTACTCGTTGTATTTGCTTGCGGCTACTCGCACTCTTGATTTTGTGACGGTCTAAGATGTAAAGCGAACTCGTAAGTGCACCAACAGTAACGATTAGTGCAACAAATGTGAACTGTAACCGAATATCAATGTGCAAGTGCGCAGTAACTTGAGAAATAGACGCTGCAATTACCGCACCAATCTGGAAGAACGAGTGAAAACGGGGCATCATAATAGTCTTACCGTCAAAGCGCTCTTGAACCGCAATCCCCGCAACATTATTCGCGATGTTGTAGAGTCCGTTGCTGAGCCCGAAGAAAATTGCTAGTATCACGCATGCCCAATATTCACCACTACTTGCAAAAACACCTTCCAAGAACAGTAGAACCGCACAAGACACCGCAAACACGCGGATTATCTTAATAACTGAAACTTTCTCCAAAACTGCACCACCAAATGGACTAGAAATTGTCGAGCCCAGTGCGAGCGCGAGCAAGATAACACTTGCTTGATTTGGAGTGATATTGCCCAGAAGATGACGAATGTGCACAATCCTACTCAAAAAGGTAACATACACCACGCCGAAGCACGCAAAAAGCACGTAGCATGCGCGCGCAGCAAAAACCATCTCACGCTGGAGCGCATCCATTTCCAAGTTCATGTACATCATTATAACACAAACACAAGCAGTAGCGAAGGGGGAACTCGAATCCCCGACCTCACGATTATGAGTCGTGCGCTCTAACCAGCTGAGCTACCCCGCCATACAACACTCTCATTATACATCACCTGCACACTCTTGTCAAGTGCGTTGCTAGTTCTTCTTGTGCTGTGATCACTTCATCTACTCAAAATGGTTCAATACAGGACATAACAATCGTGAAGTTTTCAGGTCTTCGTGCATACTTGAGCTAAAAATAAAACTTGACAGGCCAAAAAGAAAGGTGTATAATAGAGGCGTGGATGAAATGGATTAGCTCCTTGCCCCGATCTGGAATTGGTTTTATCATCGCTGAATTGTTGGAAATGTGGGCTTGCGGATTGCGTGCTCCATACATGAAGTAATAGGAAAAGGGGAGAAAAACTGAATTCTAATGAAAATCGGATAGTAATTGGTGAAAAAGAAGTACCAAAAGTGGCTTTGAACGCGTGGCAGATTTTCCCCATTTTAGTACAGTGTGCTACATAATAGACAGACCATTACGTATAATATCGAACTGGCGAAGTTAATAGGACATGGTGGTGCTACCTCTTTGGGAGATGATCTATCTTACATTCAGGGTTACTGCAAAGAAAAGGGTTTTCCGCCACTTACGGCAATTGTGGTAAACAATGGTACTGGTGTGCTAGGCGGTGGGTCGATCGTAAAATCAAAGAATGCTCCCTCCGAACATGAACAAATTTTTCAGTTTGATTGGTTGAGCGACGGTTATCCTGATGGTTTCAAGAGCCCGATGTATTCTTGAGGTTCGAAAAATATTGTATGCCGCAAACAAGTAAGTGATCAACTTGCACCTGCACAACACTTGTCACTTTGTGCTGTGCTATAATTAACGTGTGGTTAATGCGAAGAAGTTCAAGGTTGCAGTTGTCGGAGCGTCTGGATTTGCTGGGGGCGAAGTCTTGCGCATACTGCTCAAGCACCCCAACATCGAGATTACGCAGCTCATGGCGTCGAAATCTGCAGGCACTAGCATTTTTCAGCATCATCAACAACTCTTGGGGCTGAAAGGTAGAACGCTAGAAAACGTAGACATTGACAAATTGAGCAGCAATGACGTTGTGTTCATGGCGCTGCCGCATGGGAAAAGTGGTGGAATTGGTGAGGCGCTGAGGAAAGTTGCACCAGATATTCTCATAGTTGATCTAGCGGCGGATCGTCGACTAGAGCGTGCTGAAGATTGGCACAGATTCTACGGCTCAGAATTCCTTGAACCCTACACTTACGGACTTCCTGAGATGCCTGGTGCTCGTGAAAAACTCAGAACTACTAGTCAGATTGCCGTTCCTGGTTGTAATGTGACTGCAATAACTCTGGCACTTTTGCCTGGAATTCTTGCACACGCATTTGAACTTGATGACATTGTGGCTGTTTTGGCGAACGGTTATTCCGGTGCTGGGAAAACTCTTCGCGATGATTTGCTTGCAGTTAACGCCATCAGCACTGCGAAACCGTATCAGACTGGGGGCGTGCATCGTCATGTTCCTGAAATTCGCCAGAATATTGCTAAACTGGCAGGCTTGGAGCAGGCAGAATATGATAGCGTGCGCGTGAACTTTACGCCAGTTCTAGTACCGATGACGCGCGGAATTCTTGCAACTTGCTCAGTCAAACCAACGCATAAAATTTCCGCAGAAAAGTTACGAGAAGTGTATGAAGAATTCTGCAAGAATGAATCATTCGTGGAGTTACTACCGCTTCATGTGAATGCGTCAACTGATTCAGTTAGTGGTACAAATACCGCACTAATTCAGCTTGCTCCAGATGCGGATTCTAGGAAAATAACCGTGATTGCAGCCATTGACAACCTGGTGCGCGGAACAGCTGGACAAGCAATTCAGTCCATGAATATCGCACTTGGACTTACAGAAACTACTGGTTTGGAAAAGCTCTGAAACGGTGCGCGAATCAGTTAGAGTTTCACTTTGTGAAACGCGGTATATTTGTGCGGGGCACGCGTTTTGGCGGTCTTTTGCTGCGCAAAAGGCCTTATTCTGCGGACGCCGTAAGCGAACAGATCAGCCACGTTCGCTTTTGCGCACCTCACATCGCACCGAATCGCCTGGTTCGTAAATTGTAGTCGTTAACGCACCGTTGAAGTGTTTGCTCATCTGTATCTGGCCATGCATCATCAAGAAAAATCATCTCAGCATATGCAATTTGCCAGAGCAAAAAGTTGCTGATCCGTTGCTCACCAGAAGTTCGAATTAAAAGATCCACTGGCCGCATTGAACTGCTATACATGCACTTTTCGAACTGTTTTTGAGTAACTTTACTGCCAGAAAATCGGCCAGCTCTCGCATCTTCAACCAGTTTTGTGACCGCATCAAGAATTTCTGCTCGTCCGCCGTAATTTATGCAGAAGTTGACAGTCATCTTCGTGCAGTTTTTTGTCAAGTTCTGTATTTTTTCCAGTTCACTAAGTACACTTTTCCAAAGTCTAGTCTTCCGCCCGACCCATTTAACGCGCACTCCAAGTTCAAGAAATTCTGGCGCTCGCGCACGCATAATCTGCTTTGATATATTCATCAAGAATCGTACTTCAGATGGTGAACGTGTCCAGTTTTCAGTTGAAAAAGTGTAGAAGCTCATCTCGGAAATGCCCAAGTGAACACCCGCACGCACCCACTTCATGAGCACCTTTTCTCCAGCTTTATGTCCCGCAGTTCGCTCGAGCCCGCACCTGACCGCCCAGCGACCGTTACCGTCCATGATAACTGCAACATGCTTTGGTATTTCAAGTTCCCGCATTATTAAGTACCTCTCTACCCGTACGCTCGTTGTAATACACTTTACCTGCGGTATTAAATCTTACCCAAATAGCATCATTGACTTCATCAACTTTCGGTCCAACAATTCGCATAGTACTTTTAGCAACCTGATTCGCCTGCGCCTGCGAAGTCGTATTCCAAGAATTACTAAAACGCAACGAAAACTTACCGTCCGCAACATCTGGATTAGCTGGAGTGATGTCAACAAGATAACCGAATAAATTCTGAGGATCCTGATACAAAATATCCGGAAATTCAGCAACGTGGTAGTAATCCAAAAGTGCCTGACGAATTTTTGCAACTGTGTGTGCATTAAATTCCTGCGGCGAAACCGTTGGCGTTGAAATTGTTGCTCTGGGCTCCTGCTTTGGATGCGTCGCGCTGAAAACTCTGAGCATAAGCATAATCAACACCGAAATTATTACAACTCCAATTACGATATTCAACACCTTAAGTGCACAGTTCTTCACTATTTCTTAGCTCTTTCCGTATAGTAATTATCACTGGTCGCAACAACAATTCCGCTCAAATTATGCAACTTGTCCTTGAGAATCTCCAACAAGCTCGCAGCACAAATTCTTGACCTCACTTCGGCTAGTGTCGCTATATTCCAAATCCAAAATCACTACTACTTGACTGGATCCGGAGTCCAGTATGTTTGAAATATGACCAGCCATATCCTTCGGGCTCACATTCTTGATGCTCGAAAAGTCGTTGACCTGATAATGCTGCAGAAGTTCAGTTTTGACGGCATCAGAAAGCTTGAGGTTCGCAGAATTGTCACTATTCTTGCCATTATTCCGCTCAGAATTGCTCGAGGAAGAAGTCGAAGGAGCTTGGAGGGGTTTGACTGGAGTCGCCGTAGAAGTTGTTTGTTTCGTATTATGATTGGCAGAATTCTGCAAGAAATTGTTCATGCGTAGATCTTCAACAAAAAATACCACAACTAAAACAGCAAGTATAAAAATAATCACCATCAGTGCGGGCATCTTCGAGTGCTTAACTCTAGTGAACTGCCGCAGTTCGTTAATCTTCTGCAGTTTCTGAATCTTCTTGCGGCGCTTATTATTCACAGTAATTGTGACGCACCGGCTCGCGAACCTCACTTTTTGCATCAACGACATTCTCAATTTCACGGGGTTTAGATGTGTACTCTTTTTCGTCATATTCTACCTAGTACTTCGGGAACTCCTTTACATTACTACTGTTTTTGAACTTATCGTTAATGTCCAGTGCGGCATTTCGCGCGTGATCGTCAACTTCAAGTTGCATAATCAAGTCATCAAATGTTTCAATAAGCAGGGAACTACTCCTGGCTCGCGGACTACCAGAAGTTGTAGTTATGCCGAACTCCTCGTTAGACTCCGACTGCAAGAATTTGTACTTTCTGGGTGCGAACGGTGCAGGTGAATGGACGCTCACAGTTTTGGGAGAAGTTTGTGCGGCAGGCTCGTAAAATACCGGTTCAGGGTGTATAACTTCATGATGAGCGGTTGAAAATGAACTGGAAATAGACCGTATCCTCTCAAGTTCTCGATTAAATTCATCAAGAATTGAATGCATACTATCAATAGTACTACTCGCAGTTTCTGCAACCGGCTCAAAATGTACCGCTGGCTGAACTTCAGCGGTTGGCTGAACTTGAACAACTGGTTCAGGAGGTTTTGGCAAAACCACGGCGGCGGTTTTAGGAACCTGTTTAGCTTGCTCAGCAAGTTCCTTGTTCAACACCTGTGTTTTTTGCCTGAGCGTTACCTTTTGCTGGTTGTACTTCTTAACGCGTTCTTGCGCCGCCTCTCGCTGTTTCTCTTCCTCTTCCTCCTCCTCCTCCTCATCAAGTCGTTTAGCGTGCTCAATTTTGCGAAGAGTTGGTTGATGAATTGTCTTTTTGGTGTAGTGCGCAACTTCCTCCTGATTCATGCAAGCAATCAGCCGTTTCCGAGGCGTTAACATCACAACTGCGAACTTGAGCAATCCTGAAACAACTGATGAAATTGAACCTAAAAGGGTTATCGACGGCATAACTTTAGGTTCCGGAAGGCTCACAGCACTCTCATCTTCAACTTCTTGGCGAACGACGCGACTCTTGACTTGCTCTAATTGAACTTCTTCAGATCGCAAGACGTCTTCATTGGGAGCGCCTGAATTCTCAGTAGTTCGACGACTAGCAGCCCCATAAATGGCGTGAAATTTTAACAACTTCTTTTTTTTGTGCCGGGCTTTTGCGTATCTACTACTGACAGTAGTTGAAGAAAAACTAGAAGAAAAAAACTTGTTGAAGACTGGAACATCTTCTGCCGCACTTTTCTTCCTGCGCATTTTTACAACTGGTTGAGACCGCATCCTTTTCAGTTTCTGCGGCATAACTCTACTGGAAACGTCCGAAATCCGTAGCCTCTTCGCAAGTGTAGAACCAGATCTTTTAAGCACACAAAACCCCGAATTCTCAGTCAAACAGTTCTTCTGACTGAGAGTTTTGCGCAAACCACGCACGGTCACATCACCTGGCATTATGTTGCATTATACCACAATTTTAGGTTACTCAACACCTTTGACTTCAAGTGTACGCATCAAATCAAATACCAAGCCGAAGATGGTTGCCACGTAGACTTCAATGAATACACTAGGCTCGCGCAAAATGCCCCTGTAGCCCTTGATGTCAAGTGCGTGCTTAACCTGCAGAGTAACCGAATTGATGTACGGAGCTATGCAAAAAGAAGTTGTAATGATTGTGCGTATGTAGTTCATGTTGACCTTGAAGATTTTCAGCGGGTAAAAAAGTCCAAAAATTCCTGAGATCAAGCGCTTTTGCCCCATCAAAATTAGAAACACCAGTGTAAGCATATAAACCGCAGCAATGCGAATCGTGTACAAAAGTGCCGATGGTAGTCCGTCGAACATCCAGTTTGCAACAAACACAAATGCAAACATACAGGCTCCCACTTTCAGCACCAGGCTAATTTGCGCGAGCGCCCTGCGAATCTTCGGTACGCACAATGCAAGCACAATAAGTATGACGAACACACAGACGAAGGCGGGTAGATAATCAAATGCGTACGAAAACGATGAGGCAAGCATGAACAACAGTAAAATCAGCGTGTTCATCTATTCATACTCCTCCAGTTTGGAGTTCGTTCATCAATTCTCGCACCTTAGGATCAGCCGTGGACATTGCAACAAGTTTGTAATACGTGGTCAGCCTGTAGCCATATTCAGTCAACTTTTCTGGCAGCAATTGACCATTATCAACCACTTCGCACAACCTGCGGTCCTTCAAAAACGCCACTTTATCAGCAATCTGCATGTCGTCGATGTTGTTGGTGACCATGAGAACGCCAACTCCTCGCTTCGCTAGCGCCTTGATCGATTCAAGCACCTCAAAACGCCCTGTTGTGTCCAGCATCGAGGTCACTTCATCAAGACAGAGATAACTAGTCCCAAGAGCCAGAACACCAGCAATGACTACGCGTTGTTTTTGTCCAAGTGAGAAGTTACGCAGCGTCGCGTTGAGCAGCCCAGAATCCTGATGAATGCCGACCATTTCTAGTGCGGTTTCTGCGCGGTGCAAAATCTCGTCCTTAGGAACTGAAAAGTTACGAAGTGCAAATGCAATATCTTCTAGCGGAGTTGAAAAGAATGCCTGAATGCTCGGGTTCTGGAACACAATTCCAACAGTTTTCCGCAACTCCTGATTGCTCAGGTCTCGAATATTCTTGCCGTCTATTACAATTTCAGATCCTCGTTTTAGTCCAGAAAGTGGCAACAGGCGCGCCAAAAGGGACAAAACGGTCGACTTTCCAGCACCATTCTGACCAATTAGTGCGACTATTTGCCCGCGCTCAACTTGAAGATCAACGCACTCAAGTGATGAACTACTAGCTGATTTATACCTGTAGTTCACATTTTTCAGCTCAATCACGCTGTTTCTTCAACGATTCATACACTTTGGCGATTGGAACTAGCACCAGAATGTGGAACACAAGAAATATCGCGTTTTTGGGCAGTCGCGCCGTAAAAAGTACAGCATATGCTTTTCCAATTATTATTTTAAGCATCAGAGTGTTAAGCAGCATGTCTCCAACGCCAACTACTAATAAACTTGCCACGACAATGCGTACCATGTAATTACGGTTCAACTTGAACTCCTTATTCTTCAGATTGTGCCAGCCTAGAAGTAGTCCGCAAACGGTACCGTTGAATAGTGCAACCGCAGTAAATCCGATGAAGAACGCGCCAGTTGGAAACAGCAGCGCCCCAACCACATCATAAAGCACGAAGACCAGCACCGTCGTGTATGGTCGCAAAACAACTCCTGCAATCATCAGCGGCACAAAGCCAAATCCAATGCGAACCGTTAGCAAATTGATGGTAAACACACGCCCGAAGAGTATACCTGCAGCTAACAGAATCACCGCACACGCTATTTCAAAGTACACAGAATTAAAAACGCCACCAGTTTCAGGACTCGCGGTTGAGTCGGTAGTTGAATCTACCCTTTTGCCTAAGATTTCGGTTTCGGTATCCATGATTTCAGCCTTTCTACTTACAATTGTCTACAATATACCACACTATTGGAAATTCTGCTGCAATATTGACAAAATCACTGGGTTTTCAAGTTGAACTGTCAAAACATGAGCATGTCTTAACTGCACTAGTAGGCAAAATACACTAGATTATTTGATTCGTCAAGTGTTATGCTCGCAGGTTGCTCTACTTGTCAAGAATGTGCAGAAATGTGTTGAAAATGTTGAAGATGTGTGATATTCTGCCCGCAGAAAAGATGACACGAAGAATGACCAAATGACCAAGGAGGTGCATTGTCGAGGAGAAATTTGAGCGTGGATTAAGCGGGGTGCAATATCCGATATGCTACAAGAATGCGAAAGGAGTAGTTTTTAGTGCGTGCGTGGCCTCGATTGGTGCGAGTCTACGAAAGTATCAGACAGACGGAGTTGACATCACAGTTCCATACAGGTTATCAGAATTTACCCCTGTTTTTTCAGGAATTGTTCTGTTTTCGTGGCCGAATCGACTTGAAGATGGTAAGTACACATTTGAAGGAAGGGAAATTCAAGCCCCCATCAACCACCCTGAGGAAAACAACAACTTGCACTCACTTTCAGAAAGTCACGAATTCCAGTTGGTTGACTACTACTACTCTACCAAAATGCGGTGACCTTGTCTCTGTGGCTGCCGCATTCGCGCTTCTACCCGTTTGATATACGCGCTGAGCTCACCTACGCACTGGGCGAAAACGGACTAGAAGTATCCACCTAGAGTTGAAAATCTTGGCCAGACGCGTGCGCCTTTTGGTTTTAAAGTCATCATCCGTGTTTCGCATACGGAGGGCCGCGGGAAGAGGCGGTGTTGCAGATGAATGCGAGAACTCACATCGTAGTTTGTGATCGAAATTTGCCACTTGATAAAGTGCCAGTTGAAGTTTGTTCTGGTGGTGTGTTCGACTTCAGGAAACCGCGTGCACTTGGTAGTCTTCAAATTGATGATGCGTTCGTAGGATTTGAGAAAGTCAACGGCGAACACCAGGTTATATTACATCGTGTGGACGGTCGAAAGACCACTATTTGGGGAGATTCCTACTACACCGCGTGGCAAATTTGCACAATCCTTGTAAGTGCCCTTAGTGACCTTGAATCAGTATATACCAGGTACCAGAGTCCATCAGCGTAGCTTAAATTAGTTAATCTTGTAATAACCACGCTTCTCATCTTCGGACAAGTTCGTAGTATCTGTTACTTTACTCATTTCCTTAAAATCTCCTACTATAAACTTATTGCAGACTTATCGCGAAATCTACAACTTTACCTGCATTATACCACAAATTTACATAAAATGAGGAATTCTACTGCGCGCAGCAATGGCATTTCACTTCGTGAAACAACGGCATTCCGCAAAGCGGAATACACTGGCTTGCGCGGGTGCGCAATAAACAAAGCATTCTGCAGAGCAGAATACAATCAACTTGAACCTGCGCGCATAGCAAAAGACCGCCTCCGCTTACTGCAGGTGCCTGATGATCCGCGCAGGATTTCCAGTAACGACAACATTATCAGGAACATCTTTTGTAACAACTGAACCCGCACCCACAACAACGTTACTCCCAATCGTAACGCCCGGACAAACAACAAAACAACACTTCCACCGAGTCACACATCATCATCTCCGAGCGTGATTGGTGCGTCATATTGCCGCCACCCCGCGCGCCTGATTTCAACATCATCTACGGGGTGGTGGGCGTGTAGCGTGCGGCCCAATAAAACAGTTTTTCCCAATTTTAATATATCCACTCGAGCAGTTTTCAAAGTTGTTGTTAATAAATGTGTATGCACCAACTTCAAGCCTCTCAGGATATTCAACTTTTATGGGAAAAACTATGCGACAAATCTCGTCAACGCCCGGAATTAACTCACGCAATTTACTAAAAGCCAAGTCAGTGCTTCCGCTTTTTGCCAACTCGTTCAACTCATCTAGTGCGTGCATAACCTCACCGATTTGCTTGCCAAGATTCAAATCTGCACCAAACCTTATACCAGTTGTACGAAATCACTTTTTCGTATTCGGTCATACTACTAGTATCAACAGCACTTGGCTTATTATCCACTCACTTAAACATCTTCTACTCCTATTTCCTTGTCAGTTTTAAAATCGTTGTTGTTTCAACTCCTGGAATGCTCGCACCCTTGAGTATTTCTGGAGCTGCATTCGAATATTGCTTAATCACATCTACTGCATCGCCCACCTCATCTTCAACACTCGCACCTTTGAGCGCAAGTAGTTGTCCACCCGGTTTCAAAAATGGCATTGTCCAGGGAAGTAGTTTTTTCAAATTGGCAACTGCGCGCGCGCTGACGAAATCAGCCGGTGGAATTAACTTGGAGCGCTGAATATCTTCTGCTCTACCCCTGACAACTTCCGCATTTTCCAGTTTAAGCAACTCTTGAATGTGCAGCAACCAGTCAACTCTTCGCGACATCGCCTCCACTAGGTACACCCGCACATCTGGAAACATGCACGCCAAAACAACACCTGGAAATCCTGCGCCTGAACCAACATCAACAAGAATTGTCTTCTGCAGATTATCAATACTAGTGGTCATAAAGTCCTGCAAAGTTGCAGAGTTCAAAATGTGCCTCTCCCACAGTCTAGGAACCTCACGCGGTCCGATTAAACCGCGCAAGTCCCCCTCTTTCACAAGCTCACCATGGAATTGTCGCACTTTGGAATAAGACTGCTTAAAGTATTCTTGCACCTGAATTTCCTGCATGTGTTCATTATATCATCAACTGAGCGAAAAGTAGTGCCAGAAAACACAAGGTACGTGGTGTTACCCTAAATTGAAAAGTAAATAAACTGTGATATAATGTGCAGCATGGAAAATCTTTTAATTGCTGGAGTTGACACTTCGACTCAATCTTGTAAAATTGTAATTCGTGACTACAAAACTGGTGATTTTGTCCGCTCAAGTTCGGCAGATCATCCTGATGGAACTGAATGTCATCCTGATAATTGGTGGAATGCGTTTCAAAAAGCGGTAGCAGATGGCGGTATTGATGACGTTTCGGCGATTGCGGTGGGTGGACAACAACACGGAATGGTTCTACTTGACGCAGATGGTGAGATAATTAGACCAGCATTACTCTGGAACGACACGCGTTCGGCCGTTGCTGTATGTGACTTGACCTCTGAACTGGGCGCACTAACTGTCGTTAAGTCGCCGATTGCGCACAAAGATGGCAAGCATATTTTAGAAATTGGTAAGAGCGCCTGGGCACAAGCGGTCGGTTCTGCACTAGTCGCGTCAATCACAATTACTAAAATCCGCTGGATCGCAGCCATGGAGCCAGAAAATGCGCGTAGAATTGCAGCAATCTGCCTCCCGCACGACTGGTTGTCATGGCGAATTGCTGGTTTCGGGCCCAGATCACAGGGGTTGAACCCAGACTTGACGAAGTTGTTTACTGACCGCTCAGATGCATCAGGAACTGGCTATTTTGATGCAACCGCAGATAACGAAAAAGGTGCATATCGCCGCGATTTACTTGAACTCGCATTCCGTCCACTTGGTGACGATGCAGCAAAGGAACTGTCCAGGAGTGTAATTCTGCCCAGAGTTCTGCAGCCAACTGAATACTTTGAGGCGCCAAAGTTCATAATTGGTCCAGGCGGTGGAGATAATGCGGTGGCTGCATTGGGACTTGGGCTCAAAACAGATGAAGTGAGCATTTCACTAGGAACTTCCGGCGTTGTTGCAGCAGTTTCTTCAACTCCAACTATTGATGAAACGGGCGTCATCAACGGTTTCGCAGACTGCACTGGAAACTATCTTCCACTGGCGTGTACACTGAATGCGTCTCGAGATATTGATGCGGGAAAAGCAATTCTAGGCGTTGATTATGAACGCTTCTCAGAACTCGCGCTTACAGGTGAACCGGGTGCAGGCGGCATCACACTAGTCCCGTATTTTGAGGGTGAAAGAATGCCCAACCGCCCAACCGCAAATGCATCACTATTCGGTTTAACACTAGAGAATTCGACGCAGCAGAACGTCGCGCGCGCATTTGTTGAAGGTATGTTACTCGGGCTCAATGACGGACTGGTTGAAATGGGTAAACTTGGTGTTAACATTGAAAATGTCTACATAATCGGCGGTTCAATGAAATCTCCAGCAGTGCGTGAAATTGCTCCTGCAGTATTTGGGCGCGATATTACACTACCGAGTGCTGGCGAATATGTTGCAGATGGTGCAGCGCGCCAGGCCGCATGGTGCTTGTCAAATAAACTTGAAGATGGATTCGCAGTGGATAACCCTCCGCACTGGAAATTCGTTTCAGAGGAAGTAATCTCAGCGGACGCGACACCTAAGGTCGTTGAGGCGTACGAACTGGTCAAGGGTCTTCGAACACGAGGTGAACTTCAACAAGCGAATAACTTATCCTGATTTAACTGCTGCGCTAATTTGCAGTAGTGACTTACTGTTGCGGTTGTGTGCGAACGCCCGTACAGATCGCCGTACGCACTACGACGCTAACTGCATTGTAAAACTACATGAAACCCTTGCAGATGAGTTGTCCGTAGGGGCGTGTGTCTTCAAATTAAGGATCCCAACTATAAATAATTAGCATCTGTTTTCAACTGCATGCACGCTACCAAGTAAATGGCGGATTGCCTGCTGATGAAGTTCTACTAGACCGTAATCGTCCTTACCAAGTGTATCAATGTCAAAGTCATACTGCGACACGTCGTTACGAAAATCAACCACAGATTCACCATCTGCAAGAGTTGGCTGACCTAGTTGTTCAATCTTAGCGCGCTTAAACAACTCAATAGTTTTAGGGCACTTACGGTATTCTTCGGCTTTCTTTGAAAGTGTTTCATACATCTCGATGTTCGCACGGGCGGAATCCCAAACTCCAGCATCAGATTCGGTTCTGGATGGTTTGTAGTCAAAATGACGGTAACCAGTGTATGGCTGCAGATTTCCGTTAATTCCACCGTTGTTCAGTAGGTCAACTAAGAAAAATGCCCCCTTAAGGTCACCGTGCCCGAATACCAAATCTTGATCAAATTTAGCACCATTTTGTCCGTTGAGGTCGATGTGGAACAACTTTCCAAGGTGCATAGCGAGCGCAATACCATGTGTAAAGTTCAGGTTCGCCATCTGCTCATGTCCTACCTCAGGGTTCAATCCAACCATCTCTGAATTGTCCAGCGAATTGATAAGTGCTAGTGCATGACCAATTGTTGGAAGTAGCATATCTCCACGCGGTTCGTTTGGCTTGGGCTCAAGTGCAATCCGCATGTTGTAACCCTTCGCCTTGATATAATCAGCAACGGTGTCGATTACCTCAGCGTAACGAGCATGTGCGTCTCCAAGATCCTTAGAGTTGTCATACTCTGTGCCCTCACGACCGTTCCAGAGCACAAAAGTTGTTGCACCGAGCTCAGCTGCAAGATCAACATGGCGAAGTGTTTTAATCAATCCATAACGACGCACCTCACGATTAGTTGATATAAAACCACCCTCTTTGAAAACTGGATGTGAAAAACCGTTGAATGGAGTCATTTCACAAACAATTCCTGTCTCGTTAATCACTTTCTTCAACTTAGCAATTGCTTCATCACGCTCGGCTTCAGTAGCAGTTGGAGGAAAAGCGTCATCATCATGAAAAGTGAATGCATGCGCGCCAATATCCTTCAGTTTACGAATTGAGTCGAAATTATAATCATTCCAGGGGCGAGTTGGACCACCGAAAGGGTCACCTCCAACCCAGTTAACGGTCCACAAACCAAATGAGTACTTAATCTCATTACCGTTCTTGTTTTTAGCCATATTCTTCTCCTTTGTTCATCAATGACCAAACATAATGTACATGATATGTACATTAGCTAGTATTACCATCAGATACAGTATATCACACTTTGTAGTTGAACCACCACCACCAATTTCAGATTTTGTCAACTACTTTTCACACCAGCTAATGAAATCTTGTGGTAAAGTATCTTCAACATAGTTCTGTTTATAACGTATGAATGTATGGTAAAGATATACTATAAATCCAGAAGTTTTTAGTTCATGATGTGTCTGATTACTATAATTTTCTTAGAAAGCTACACTACTACTTGACAAAGTCTAAATTATATGTTATAATTAACATGGGGATTACATAAAGTACTTCTGGGCTTGATCCTCATACGGGTGTCGAGCTCTCGTTTGTTGATTAGAAAGGTAGATTATTACGTTTATTAAGAGAAGAATAGATAAGACAATTGCAGGTAGGGCATTAGCAATTGGTCTTGTTGTGTCAAACGGTGAAGTGCGCATGCTGCAGATTACGCCATCAGTGGAGTATGTATGATGCCCAGAGAACGGGCAGTGGTTATGTTTCTACCAACGTAAGAACTGTATCAGTCGGAATGATCGGTGTCAGAATGACGAAAATTCCAGCAAAGGGAATGTATTTTAAGGTTGTTATGACCAGAGACGAAATGATTTTGGTGATACAGTTAAACCAACTGTTGATAATGTACTAATTCATGTTGCCGATGGTGTTATTAATGGAACTCAATTCAAAAATGTTTTCCAACTCACTTCAGCTGGACATTCAAGTAATTATGATTTTGAAGGTACTGAAGTATACTAATGCAAGAGAAGATCTTCAGTAAATTCAGACGTCTACCAAAGATGTTGCTGTCATTGCTGGTGGCAACATCTTTGGTTGGATGTTCAAGCAGCGTTAGTCAGAATAATACAATTACAAGTGGAAACGATCAAATAGGTTAACCCCCTTAAAAATTCAAGAAGAATACAAGAAAGAAACGGAATCCTTAGAGCTTCCACCCGATTTTAATTGGCCTAATGCAGATAAGAAGCTACCGGAAAAAGCTAATGATGGCAAAGGTATTATCTATGAAGCTGGAAACGAAAAAGAAGTTGCAGATCATTACTATCTTTGCAGTTGGTCAAAAACATATCTCAGGTCAACCGATGAAGGATTGAACGAAAGGCACTCTCTAGTCTTGACACATGGAAAACTACGCCTGAATATACAACTTTCTTTGACGATAGTAGCCGAGTAATGATTAATAAAACAATAACAGATGCTAAACTAGGCGACTTAACGGGACTGCAACGCTACTTAAGCTAAATTGCGACTAGTTCTTTTGGGGTAATCAATTAACTGTGGAGGGCACAATACAAATGTCGTTAAATAATGTTAAATATTTAGGCAAGATATTAACATTACTACTAGCAGTGAGTGACATCTTTAATTGTTGGGTGCTCCACTAATAGTTCAAGTATTCATACCGACATTAAACCTGAGGGTCAAAAACCGAAACTGTAACTAAGGGTGACATCACACAAATAATATCACTCAGTTCAAGTGTGACCGCGATGCCAAAAGTTCCAATTGCTGCACCATCAAGCGGGATAATTTCGTTTGCTAGTGGTCAGATCTCTGTAGGTAGAGAAATTAAAAAGGATTCGCTAATGTTCGCAATAAACGACACCCAATATTATGCGCAGTACGATTTCATCGTTGATGAACTAATGGTAGTTAACAACTCATCTGTTGCAAAAGGTTCTGCCAAGTTATTAAGGGAACATACCAAGGATTCGCCGAGACAGCGTTATTGCCACCAGAAGCAGGCTATCGTATACTTGATAGTGGATAATAGTGATGTATCAATTCGAGCCCTGATCACAAACGGACCAGGACCTTTTAACTGCGAACCTATCCACATCTACGGATGGTACTCTGAAACAAAAAACGCTTCAATTTCTTGCTTAATACCTAACGATATAGTTGCATATAATGGACTTTCAGGAACAAATGACGATAAAAAGTAAGGAAGCGAAGAATGTCTTACTTTTGCCATGCTCAGCAGTTAGCGGGTCTTTTCAAAGTGGTGAAGTTTTCGCCGTCATAAATAAGGAAGTTGTAGCAAAAGAAGTTAAATTAGGAATCAATAATGGCAGTTTTATAGAAATTACAAGCGGTCTCGGTGAAGGCGATATAGTTCCTAGCAGATCCCCCAAGGATTGGTCAATGGTAGCTTCGATTCTTGTAGCAAAAGAACTAAGTAAGTCGATTATTCACAAAAAAGAGGTAATTTAAGTACTCAAGAAATTTTAAGAAATGTGAGTATAGAAGTTAAACCTCAGGACTGTGTTGGAATTATTGGTGCTTCTGGATCTGGCAAAAGCACCCTCATCTGTTTTGTACTAGGAACCTATCACCGTTTGATGATGGAGAATTGACTATTTACGGAAAAATGTTGCTAAAATTACCGATTTCGAAAAAACTATTCTCAAAAAGAGAAGATCGGTTTCGTGTTCCAAAACCACTCATCTTCCGAATCTCACTGTGTTTGAAAACGTCTCACTCCCAGCACGTCAAAGTAAAGGAATTTTTTACAGTAAGAATCATGAAAATGTAATGTACTTATTAGAGGAAGTTGGTCTATATGGTCGTGAACATGATTATCCAGTAAAACTTTTTGGAGGCGAACAACAAAGAGTGGCAATTGCTAGAGCACTAACGAACAATCCAATGTTACTATTAGCTGACGAACCAACCTCCTCTCTCGACAAAAAACAGCGCGTGAAAAACTATAAAACTACTGTTATCACTTGCAAAAAATAACGGTGTCGCCATAATCCTGGTAACTCATGATTTAAAAATTGCAAGAATGATGGATGAAACTCAGGTGTTGAAACATGGTACACTGTGACCCTAGTATCTGAGATGATAAGTGATTTAAGAAATCATAAGACGCAAAGTATTATTAATCTCTTATTGGATTATTTCTTGGTATAATGGGAATTGTAATTGTGACGCTGGTTTCCAATTCTGTTTATTTGGACACTATGACCAAAGCTGAGTAAAAACTGGCTTTAAGATGACATTACATTGTGCCATTTCTAGCAATATTGTTTCACTTGACGGTCATAAAAAGATTCTAGAAGTACTAGACAAAAGATATTATTGAACGAGGCGGTCAATATTCAATGGCAAGAGAAACAACAACCCAAGTGTGCAGACAGAGTAATGATTATGAGTCTGTTTCCACGGTAATTTATGCAGGAAATATTAATAGAGTCCGAAGACTTCACTCATTTTGGGTAAATGGTTTGATGAGACTGGCAAAAATATCATAAATTCAGTTACCGTAAACGATGTAGCTGCTAGAGTTTATGGGGGGAACCAATGGGAGAGTAAGTGTTAAAATAAACGACATGTATTCTCCTCTTAACTTTACAATTGCTGGTGTAGTGAAAGATGGTTATAATCAAGCAATGCTGTATATTCCCATCAAAACACTACTAGTTCTTGCACCAGGGGTGCTTACCAAGCACAGCGTCCTACTTGTTAAATGTTCATGCAGATAATGTTAATTTATTAAGTCTAACCGCACTGATGAAAAATGCACTTCATGACATCGGCGTACCAGAATCTGATATGGAAATCCGGCGGTTTGATCAAATGAACGAAGCATTTAGTGGAC
>AXYY01000002.1 GCA_000485475.1 Candidatus Ancillula trichonymphae ImTpAt | reverse complement strand
TTTGAACTCATCTACAGATGCAGTTGACGCAATTTCAAGTGTTGCACGCACCTTCCCGTTCACTTGCACTCCAATCTTGATCGTGTCATTAATTAGATATTTTTCATCAGCACTCGGATAATCTGCGTGCAGAAGTGAGACAGTTTCACCAAGTCTTTGCCAGAGCTCCTCGCATATGTGTGGTGCAAATGGTGCGGTCATCAAAATTAACGGTTTCACAACACTTCTAGGTACAGCATTCTGCTTCGTTAGAACACCAGTGAGATGATTTACTAGCCCAATCAGTTTCGCAATTGCGGTATTTGGGCGGATATTTTCCATCTCTACGCGCACAGAATCTACAGTTTTGTTAAGAACTTTTAGAGTTTCAGTATCCACTTCTTGTAGATCATCAACTAAACTTCCAGTATTTTCATCAACAACTAGTCGCCAAAGTCTCTGCAAGAAGCGCATAGCGCCAACAACTGCTCGAGTTTCCCAAGGCCTTGATAAGTCTAGTGGCCCCATCGACATCTCGTATATTCTGAAAGTATCCGCACCATATTCATGAGCAACTTCTTCTGGAGTGATAATGTTTTTCAGGCTCTTGCCCATTTTGCCATACTCGCGGTTAACCACTTCGTCACCAAACTTGTAGACAATTTGATTATCTTGTAGTTTTACTTCTTCAACCTCATTTGCATCCACATATTGCCCCCGCTTGTCCGTATATGCGTACGCCTGAATGTACCCCTGATTAAAGAGCTTCTTGAACGGTTCCACACTGGATACAAATCCCAAATCGTAGAGAATTTTGTGCCAGAATCGTGCATAAAGTAGATGTAAAACCGCATGCTCAACTCCGCCAACATACAGATCAACTCCGCCAGTTTTCGAGGCAGTGCTGTTATGTTCAGGCCCTAGCCAATACTTCTCGAGTTTCAGATCAACAACGGATGCATTTTGACTACTACCCGCATGATTAACATCAAGATAGCGCAAATAGTACCAGCACGAACCAGCCCAGTTCGGCATAGTGTTGGTCTCGCGTCTGAACTTGCGCACGCCCTTTCCGTCTCCCAAGTCCAGTTCAATATTCACCCAGGAATCGTTGCGGCTAAGCGGTGCTTCAGGAATTGAATTTTCATCATCAACTGCATAAACTTTCGGTGAATAATCTGGAACATCTGGTAATAAAACTGGTAGTAATTCGTCTGGTAGTAGGTGATCAATGCCCTCTTCGTCGTAAATAATTGGAAATGGTTCGCCCCAGTATCTCTGCCTAGAAAACAACCAGTCTCGCAGGCGATAAGTTGTAGTTTTTTCACCACAACCAGCATTTTCTAGCACCTTGATTACATCATCAATAGTGGTGAATTTCTCGTAGTCACGCTTAAACTCTATACCATAGGTGTTCGCAAATTCTTCATCGCGTTCGTCATCTACGGGAACAGCCACAATTGCACCGGTTCCGTAACTCATCAAGACATAATCGGCAACGAAAATCGGCAGTTTCTCAGCAGTTATGGGGTTCGTGCCATAAAGACCAAGAAAAACGCCAGACTTCTTACCCGCATCTTGCTGGCGTTGAGTGGCTGACTTCTTCTTCGCCTCATTTATATATTTTACTGCAGTTTCCTTCTGCTCCTTGTGCGTAAATTCACATATCGGATGTTCAGGAGCAACAACCATAAATGAAGCACCTCGAATTGTGTCTGGTCTAGTTGTGAAAACGCGCAGATTTTGCGAGTTAGAAGTACCAACTTTAACCTTGAAGTCAATGAACGAACCAGTTGATTTACCGATCCAGTTTTTCTGCATGTGCTTGGTTTTATTGGGCCAGTCCAGCAAATCCAAGTCGTTGGTAAGTCTATTAGCGTATGCAGTTATTCGCATAGACCACTGGCGGAACTTTTTCTTGAACACAGGAAAATTACCACGCTCAGACTTACCTTCCACGGTAACTTCCTCATTTGCAAGCACAGTTCCGAGTCCCGGACACCAGTTAACTTCAGATTCTGAAATATATGCTAGTCTATATTTATTCAGGTACTCAGAGCGCGCCTTATCTGATTCTAACTCGTCCCAAACTCCACTTGACTTTAACTTCTCCACGAGTTCTGAAATTGGACGAGCCGAGCCTTTCGAGCCGCTAGGATTCTGCGCCTCCTCATCAAAGTAGGAATCATAAATCTTGCTGAAAATCCACTGCGTCCATCGCACATAGCCTGCATCAATGGTAGCAAAAGTACGGTCTGGATCATGTGCCAGTCCAAGCATTTTCAACTGCGCGCGCATATTCTTGATGTTGTGTTTGGTCGTCTCCTCAGGGTGCTTACCAGTCTGAATTGCGTACTGCTCAGCAGGTAGTCCGAACGCATCAAACCCCAACGCGTGCAGCACATTGTGCGAATTCATGCGCATATACCGGGCCAGTACATCAGTTGCAATGTAACCAAGTGGGTGACCAACGTGAAGTCCCGCACCACTAGGATATGGAAACATGTCCATTATAACGTACGGCTGTCGATTGCTGTCGAAGTTTTTGTCACCAGGATTTGGCGTTCTGAACGTGCCATTATCATCCCAGTATTTTTGCCACTTGTTCTCAATCTTGCTCGCCATTTTTACATCATAGCGATACTCCAAAACATCATCAGTCATTTCGACTTCTTCCGCGCTCTTTATATCAATTCCGCAACATTCCAACCAGCAACCGCACTGACTCAATCGTTGATGCGATGCTTTCAATTGCACTTGTGTAGTAGAATCTTTCGGGTAGTAGTTCAAAATCGCCCCAAGGGTTAACCTCAAAATTCGCTTCAAGTTTTGGAAACGCACCTCTCCAGACAAATTCCTTGACCTTTTTATAACTACTGAACAACTGTGCGAACAGTTCGTCATTCAATTTGCGCTCACTAAATATTTTATACAACCTGTTGCCCTCTTTATCCACTCCTGTAATTCCAATTGAGTTGTATTGCAGCCCAATATTTGGACGTATGAAGAACGTCGAGGGCATAGTTTCTTCTGGAGCTAAACCGAAGTGCACGTTTGAAAGAACACCTGACACAAGCGTTACGAACACTGGTTGCATTTTCCGCACCTGAATTGGTTTCGCAAGTCCTGTTTTGTCCGTTATTTTGATGTCGGACAATTCGAGCGCGCAGGACAGCACAACTGTATCAAACAGCTCTCGTTTCACCACTTTCTCACCGTCTAATGCTTCAGATTCACTAACTACTGTAATCTTGAACTTGTTGATTACTATTTCGGTCACTTTCGTGCGGTAGTTGACAGTGAGTTTCTGCTTTTGCTGTATTTTTTCTAGTACTTTTCCGAACAACTGCCCACTTCCGCCACCAATCGAGAACAATTCGCCACCAGTGAGTCCCGCACCAGCCAGAGAAACTTGCGCAGCAAACGAATTGATGTGACCATCTTGGTTGTACATGTTGTTGATAATCGGTTCAGCGAACTCCTTGGAGAACTTTTTCGTAACGAGGTGCGTTTTGTAATACTGAAACATGCTTTTGTGCGTCAACTTGTGAATTTTGAGGTGCTTCGTTAGTCCGCTAATTGTTGAAAATGTGCCGATGTTGTACACTTTCTTCCACTTCTTGAGTGCTTTAATTGCAAAATGGACGAAGTTTGTGCAGGTAATTGGTCCAAATGCAAACAGAAGTTTCGCCGCAAAACTAGTTGCTTTATTTTTGCACACCAAGTAGACCTCTTTCCCATCCCAAAACCCCAGCGTCTCATCGTCGCCATCAACATTAAGACCTGGAGTTATTCGTTCTACATCTGCAAATTCCATCAACTCGCAGATGTGCTCGTTCGAAGAGTGAATTATAGAACCGCCAACCTCAATCTCCTCGCCTTCAAAACTGATGCTGTGTGCTCTACCGCCAGAATATGCTTCTTTCTCGTAAACTACAACCTGAAATGGGCCGCTTTTAGATTTCTGGACGCCGAGATCCTGCCCAGAATTTAATCCAGACAAACAATATGCTACAGAAGTTCCCACAGATCCCGCACCGACAACAGCAACTCTCTTCACCATGCACTATATTATAGCACACGCACTTTCTAAAACGGACTACGAACAGCAACCCCGTGACGTAAACACTTGTCAAGTGCGTCATCTTGTGCTATAATTTACTTGAACGGAAATGTGTCTGAGCGGTCCAAGGTGCACGACTCGAAATCGTGTGAGGGAAACCTCCAGGGGTTCAAATCCCCTCATTTCCGCTGAGATAGGTCGTAGTCGTGTTGCGGTCATTGCACACCTAGGTTGTGCGTTTAGTGCGTGTCCAGTCCCCCCACCAGGACTTGAACCTGGGACACAAGGATTATGAGTCCTCTGCTCTAACCAACTGAGCTATAGGGGGAAGTGCCAGAAGCATTATACACCTCATTTCCTTGTGTTGTCAAGTTGCGTCGTGGCGTAACCAGTCATTTCGAGTCAACCGTACCTACTTGCAGGCGACACACCAAAAACTTGACATAAACTATTTACGTATGTTACAATGTTCAGCGTGCGAAGCAGGTCGTTGCCGTAGATTCAGTAGAACTATCGCTTGTGCCATTTCGCAAGGTCAAGTATTGGAAGGAAGTATATGGTTTCAAAGCTCATTTTGTTACGACATGGCGAGTCTGAGTGGAACGCCAAGAATTTGTTTACAGGTTGGGTAGATGTCAATTTGTCTGAAGCTGGCGTGCTAGAGGCGAAGATAAGTGGTCAACTTTTGGAACAAGCTCAGGTTTTTCCGGACGTTGTGCACACTTCACTTTTGCGTCGCGCGATTATGACTGCGAATTTTGCGCTGAACGAAGCAGGAAGGGTTTGGATTCCAGTTAAGCACAGTTGGAGACTAAATGAGCGGCATTACGGGGCACTTCAAGGTAAGGACAAGAAGGCCATTCGTGAAGAATATGGCGACGAGCAGTTCATGCAATGGAGGCGCAGTTATGATGTTCCGCCCCCAAGAATCGAGGCCGATTCCGAATACAGCCAGTCCAACGATGTCCGCTACAAAGATGCTCCGAAGATTCTTTCTGAATGTCTAAAAGATGTTCTTGAGCGTGTGTTGCCTTACTGGGAAGATGAGATAGTTCCAGACCTCAAAACGGGCAAGGTTGTTCTAGTTACTGCACATGGAAATTCGCTGCGTGCACTTGTGAAGTACCTTGAAAACATTTCAGATGATGACATTTCTGGGGTGAACATTCCAACAGGAATTCCTTTGTGCTACGAACTTGATGATGACTTTCACATACTGGACAAAGGTAAGTACTTGGATCCTGACGCGCAAGCAAAAATAGATGCTGTTGCAAATCAGGGCAAATGATTAGACTTCCACTCGTAGCTCAGTTGGATAGAGCAACGGACTTCTAATCCGTAGGTCGGTGGTTCGAATCCACTCGAGTGGACAAAACAGAAACCTTGAGTTGACCACGCTTCAAGGATTAGAAGTTCGTGTTCCCCCTCCTAAAGGGGACGGACGGGTCTACTCTCCTATCGATTTCAATTCATGTCAACACCGAGAATACTAGGTAAACACTGGCGTTTTAGGTGTTTTTAGGTCTGGACAAAAAGTATAGTGATTTGGTAAGCTGCTATTTTGTCATTTTGGGTCATTTTGGGTCATTTGAACGGTCAGATAATGGACAAAATGAGCAGATATATTAACACAGTTTAGTATACTTTGAAACGTGAAATAGTTGGACAAGATTGGTTTTTTTGGGGGGATATAATCTTGTAAAACTGTTTCATGTAGATTGAAGTAAAAACAGAACAGGAGAACAGACATGACAGAGACACAAGGCAATGCGCCTCATAAAAGAAGTAGTTGGGGAAGTGTATTCTCAAAGACGCATAATGGCAATACCAAATGGTATGCGTCATATATGTAGGACCAGATGGACAACGACACCATCAGTTTACCTTTTTTAGCGAACAAAACAGAGCTTGGGCGTGGTTAAATGCTGGGAACGAGAACTCATCGAGAAAAGATGTGTGGACACCACCTAAACTACGCAAAGAACAAAAATACATGAAGTTCACCCTATTTTGCAGATTATGCATGGGACTGGATCAATAATCATCCAACTGCAAAGACTAACACCAAGTATTCATGGTCGTTGATCCTCAAAAATCACATATTGCCATACTTTGGAGATATTCCAATTCGCCAAATTACTACTAGGATGATACGAGAATGGCTAGCACAGGACAAGTGGAGATAACAACAGATATGACTGCTCTAAGTGCTTAAATACATCTTCAAGAAGGCAAGCACCCAAGATGACGACGGTAATATATTAAGTTCCTGCGAATCCGTGCGCACCTATTGTTTTCAAAAAACCAATTCCAGCGCCAATCAAGATTACTTCAAACGAAGATATTGACAATCTCTACAAACATATGCCCCAAGAAGTATGCCATTAGTATTTATTTGGCAGGTATTATGGGGCTTAGGGGTGGTGAAGTATGTGGATTGCAAAGGCAAGATATAAACTCTTTTCAAGGAAGTTGGTACATGTTCGTAGACAATGCAATAGGATAGTAGGACAAAAAATTGAAGTATATGAACCGAAAACCAGGTATTCAAGGCGTGATGTTCCAATTCCTGAGGTAATGGAGAATATACTATGAGAACATCTGGACGAATTAATTTGTCCAAAACCAGACGCACACCTCATAACAAATGCACGCGGTAATATCGTATCACCTTATGATGTGCGCCCCATGTTTTATCGTGCTCGCACACTTCTTGCAGGGCTCACAAACTTCAAGTTTCATCACTTAAGACATACTGCGGGCACCACCAACATTGTTACAAACTCCG
>AXYY01000001.1 GCA_000485475.1 Candidatus Ancillula trichonymphae ImTpAt | reverse complement strand
TGATCTAATATTCCTCTAGTAATAATGATTTTCAAGATGCTCAAAGTATACTTGAAGACCCAGCATTCATAAGAGTAACTGATCCCAAAACCACCCAAGCACTCAAACAAGTTGATGACTTTGACTACTTCTTAATGATGAGGTAGAGAAAGAAATTCCGCTAAAGCGGAACAATGGAATTCCACAAGCGGAATGCGGAACAATTTTGTGCCGGGCGGCCGCTACTACAAAAAATTACAAATGCAGTTTTCCGTTTCGTCACTGTTAGTAACACAGCTGTAATTTAACGTCACGTCCAGGCGGTAGATAAAAAGTTGTGGTATAATGTGTCCATGAGTTCAATACCTACTAGAATGGCTACGGAATTTGCCAATTTCGACTTCTGGGACGACAGTCCGATTGCAGCACAGCTAGTAGATGATGTGCGGACAAGAAATAGGTTGGAGCGCTCGGTTTTTCCTCGCCCCAGGTCAGCGCGTCTGATTTCCGTTACCAATCAAAAGGGCGGTGTTGGAAAAACTACAACAGTTGTTAATCTGGCGGCTTCGTTGTCAACTGAGGGCATGAAAGTGCTAGTTGTTGATCTGGATCCGCAGGGGAATGCGTCAACTGCTCTGTCAATTCCGCATGGAGATGCGCGCAAGCCGTCGTCATATGATGTTCTCGTCAACGACTTGCCAATCTGCGCGTGCATCAAGCAGAGCCCTAAACTTGAGTTGCTGTCAGTCATTCCGTCAACTATTGAACTTGCGAGTGCGGATTTGCATTTGGCTGGTGTTGAAGATAAGGAATTTCGCATAAAAAGAGCACTTGATAAACATCTTGCAACTGAGGGCGTGCATTATGACTACGTTTTCTTTGATTGTCCGCCAAGTATGGGGCTACTCGTTGTGAATGCGTTAACAGCGGCTAATGAAATATTGGTTACTATTCAGGCAGAATACTACGCTCTTGAGGGGTTAGCGCTTCTGAATGACACAGTCAGACTTGTCAAGGAACAATACAATCCGAGTCTGGAAATAACATCCGCACTGGTCACCATGTACGACAGTAGAACAAATCTGTCAGTTGAAGTGTTTTCAGAAGTGAAGAATTTCTTCCCAAACCAGATTTTCAACACGGTTATCCCCAGAAACGTGCAGGTTTCAGAGGCTCCTAGTCATCAAGAGACTGTTATTACCTACGATCCTAGATCAACCGGGTCACTAGCTTATAGAGAGGCAGCATTGGAACTAGCAAAACGAGGTGTAGATGGCTAAAAAAAGAAGTTTAGGAACTGGGCTGGGAGCCTTAATCCCAGGTGCGGATTCAGTAAATGTCAAGCCAATCGAAATGCAGAAGCTGAATAGTGGTGCCAGAAGTAGTGCGTTCGCAGATAAAAAAGTGCCCAAACTTGGCCAAGTGAACGTTCGAGAGCCACTCAAGAAAATTGACGGCGTGTCGTTCAACAACATACCGCTCAGTTCAATTGAGATCAACAAAAGTAATCCGCGCAAGAATTTTGATGACGAACTTTTAGTAGAACTTGCCGCTAGCATTCAGGAGTTCGGCGTAATTCAGCCAATTAGAGTTAGACAACTTGAAGCTGGTGCAAACCCCAAGTACGAGTTGGTTGCAGGAGAAAGGCGGTATCGCGCGTCGATTGTGGCACAAAAGAAGACAATTCCCGCGATTATAGCAGAGGTTCAAGATGATGCACTACTTTCGGAAGCCCTGATTGAAAATTTGCACAGAGTTGACCTGAATCCGCTTGAGGAAGCTGCTGCTTATCAGCAACTTCTTGATGACTTCTCCATCACACAAGAGGAACTCTCCAAGAAGATTGCACGCTCTAGGCCTCGCATTACCAATACGCTCAGATTACTAAAACTACCAGCTAAAATCCAGCGACAAGTTGCAACAAATGTTATCACTGCTGGACATGCGCGAGCACTTCTGGGGTTGAAGAACATTCAGCAGATGGAAGAACTTGCGGCTCGTATAGTTGCTCACGGACTCTCAGTTCGCAAAACTGAAGAGGAAGTTGCACTGCTAGAATCCTTTGGAACACAAGAAAAAGACGCGAAGACCACCATCAAGAAAGTGGTTAATACAACTAGTAATCACATAGAGGAACTGCAAACGATTGCCAACGATATTGCCCAGTACCTAGACACAGTTGTTAATGTCAAGCTCAGTAAGCGGCGGGGACAAGTTGTTATTGATTTTGCAGATCTCGCAGATTTACGCAGACTCAACAATGCAATAACTGGTAGTAGCTGAAAAATGCCAATAGTAATGTTAAGAAAATAGTAAAATTTCAGTAAATAAGAACCAAAATAAGGATTTTCATTTTTATTTGCTGAAATTTGACAAGTACGAAAAAATGTGCTATACTGCGCCCAGTTTGTCGTTGTGTTTTCGTGATGCAATACACAAGTTGGATGCAAGTTGGATGTAAGATAAGGAGATTGATATGACCCATGAAGATAATGGTCAAGGTTCGAGTGTCGGGGTTCCGACGTTTGGTACTCAGGCGCGCGGGTATAATCGCGACCAGGTAGATCAGTTAAATAGGCGATTTTCGGCGTACGGAAAGTGCGTTGCGCAATGAACTACTACGGACTAAGAATGCTGCGCAGAATGCCGAATCTAAAGTTATACAACTTTCAACAGAGTTGGCTGAGGTTAAACAACAACTTGCACAGTCAAATCGCCCATCTTTCGCCAACTTAGGTGTTCGTGCACAGCAGATTCTACGCTCTGCAGAGGCAGCTTCCGCAGATATGATAGCGCGAGCAAAGGAAGAGGAAGAGCAGAGAGTTAGTGCAGCGCAGGCACATGCCAAGTCAATTGTGCAAGAGGCGCAAGTGCAGGCACATCAACTTCTTGAATCTGTGCAGACCAAAGTCAACAATTTGTCCGAGCAATCTGAGGCTCGTGCTATTCAAATAGTTGAAGAGGCTGAAGCGAAGGCGCAGGATATTACTGATAAGGTTTCGGCGCAGATCGCGTCTCAAAGAGAGTCGTTTGCTATTGAGATGCGCGACGCTAGAGCAACACTTCAACAAGAGCAGGACAACAAGCGTGCAACATTTGAGCGTGAAGTTTCTGACATGAAGATGGCGACACAAACAGAAGTTGCTAGTTTGCGAGCTACTGCAGAAAAAGAGGCTCTTACGAAAACATCTGAAGCAACTGAGAGAAGTCGTGAACTTATCGAAGCTGCTAGGGACAAACTTGTAAAGGCGGAGGCTGAAACGACCTCTATGGTTTCGTCTGCGCGCCGTGAAGCAGAAACTATCCTCGCGGACGCGGATCGTGCGGCCAATGATCGCCTTGACAAGTCACAAATTGATGCGCGTCAACTCATAGAGCAAGCAGAATCTGATCTGGCTGTTGCGAAGAACGATGTAGCAAAACTACTAGAACAAACACATCTGGAAATTGCAGCCAAAAGGAAGAGTGCGTCTGATGAAATTTCTAAACTACTAGAAGATGCTAGACTTTCACTTGCACAAGCACAAAAACAAGCACATAAAATCATAATTGCAGCAGAGACGAAGCGTCAAGAAGTAGATGAATACGATGTTGCAGTTAGGCATAAGGCCCAGATTGAAGCTGATGACTTGATTGAAAATGCTCGTAGAAGTGCTGAAACGGAACTGCGTGAGCGCCGTGCTGCTGTTAATGAAGAACTTGAATCTGTTCGTAAGAATGTTGAAAAACTTACTGAACAAGAACAGGGTATTACAATTCGAATTAAAGAACTACGCACCCTGATGTCTGCAACTTTTGGTGATGTTGAGGTTGATGAATACGCACCGACAAGCTAAATAATAGTTTATCTTACGCTGTGCGGAGGGGATTTCCCTCCGCATTTTTTATATTTGACTAGAAAGTTTGCTAAAATCCCACATTTTTCTAAAATATGTGCTATAATACTGCGTGTTAAACACAAGTTTATCATAGGTATTACAAAATTAAGGAGAATGTAATGGCACTAAATAAAATCGATATCGTTGGGAAGATTGCATCAAAAGGTGGTCTTTCAAAAGCTGATGCTGAGTGTGCGCTCAATGCATTTGTTGATGTGTTTCTTGAGGCAGTTGCAAGAGATGGTGAATTTGGAATCACTGGAATTTTCAAAGCGCAAGTTAAGGATACTGCAGCTCGCACAGCTAAGAATCCTCGCACCGGCGAACCGATAAGCGTTCCTGCTGGTAAAGCTGTTCGCATTAAGGCTGGAAACACTCTTAAAACAGCTGTTAAATAATCACCCTCAAAAAAACCAAATATGGAGAGTCTGTTTTTCTGTATTTGGTTTTTTATATCTGCGTCACTTCAACTCCAGCAGTGCATTGACCGCACCATCTAGTGAATTCACATGGATTATGCGCATGTTTTCAGGCACCTGGTTCTTATCAAGTTCTTGGTAATTCTTTTCCGGTAGTATAAAAACTGAAGCTCCTGCACCAACTGCTGCCTCCATTTTCAGGTTGACTCCTCCAATGGGGCCAACAACTCCATTCTCATCAATTGTTCCAGTAACTGCAACAGTATTTCTCCTAGTCAAATTATATTTTCCGCTCTTTTGCAAAATGCCTAGAGCAAATGCCAATCCAGCGGACGGACCTCCAACATCATCAATTTGCGTCTCCACCTTGTCTGTATATTCTTCTCCAAGTTTATTCTTTATGTACTTCACAACTGCTGCTTTCGCACTATCCTGAGTAGTATGCATCTCTTGAATTTCTATATTCTTTGACTGATCTTCGCTATAAGTTGGTGGATAAACAACCTCAGATGGTATAACTACCTGATTTTTTTTCACTAGTGCGGGCAGTACGCGAAAAGTCGGCGTATAGGAAATTGATCCACCACCAGACAAAACAGTTAATAGTAGTATCTTCCCGTTTGATTCATCACTTTGACCATCTTGATCGTTGATTTTTATCAAGCTCTTGTCGTTCGACTTGCCCAAAACATCAAAAGTATAACCTGGAACTTCAATTAAATACGCTGACGGTAGCGCTAAAACCGTGATAAGTACGACCCTAACGACAATTCTAGACACTTTCACTAACAACCCATCGGTTTTTGTGGTATAATGGTGCCTCATGTATAACAGTATATCACAAAAGGAATCGATATGGAAACAGATGAAGATGACGAGCTAAGAAAATTCATCGACGAGTCGCTTGACGGAGTAGAAGAGAAAGTCGAACGAGAGATGAATACGGGTAGTTCAAGTTCAAATAACAGATATAATGGTTTACCTGATGATATTATGGGTAATTTTGCTAAAAATTTTGGTGCAGGTGGTGGAGGTTTTGAGATTCCAGAAAATTTTGGCAACATCATGAAAGACTTTCTGGATAACATATTAGCCAAGAATTCCGATGGACTAGTTAACGAGAACTTACTACTGAATTCAGCAAAAGAACAGATTGGTAGTGCGAATAATTCAAGTGTTTCTGCGTTTGAATCTGAAAAGTTTCTGTCATCTTTGCGAACGGCCAACTTGTGGCTGGACTCGGTGATCGAATTTCAACCAGTTAAGTCATCGAAGGTTGTTTCTATCATGTCGTGGTTGAAGTTGACGTTGCCAACCTGGGAGAAGATTGTGAACCCAAATGTTAAGGCGGCCGCAGCTGCCATGAACGACAACATCAAGGGGTTTCTTGAAGAGATGAACGCTAGTGGTGAAGACGTGCAGAACGCAGATCACAAGGGCATGCTGGGCTTCAGCATGAACGGTTTTCAAGGTATGTTACCGCTAGGAGACCCGCAGAAAATGAACACAGTTCTCAACAACATCGCCTCAACCGCACTGTCGTCACAATTAGGCGCGTCAATTGGTCACTTCGCGAAAAGTGCAACTGGTAGTATTGATCTTCTAATTCCTTTGCTTGACAACCAAGAAGTCCTAATTCCGCAGAATGTCCGTAAGTTTGCTGAAAGTGCAGCTGTTCGAGCAGATGAGGCTGCAAGTTTTTTGGCACTACGAGAAGCAGCGGGTGCCAGGTTATTTAATGTAGCATCTTGGATTCGAGGTTATGTACTGATCCTGCTTGAAAATATGGCAGATAGAGTGAATGCACTCATCAACAGCATTGATAGCGAGGCTGTTTCTAGTCTGAACATAGGTGAATTGTTTGACTCATCAAAACATGTAGAAAATGAAACTGTTACAAAGGCAAAACAGCAACTAGGAGATCTATTAGTCCTCATCGACACATGGATTGATCATGTTGTATTTAGAGCGGGTGCCCCGCATATTTCGAACCTGACAAAAATGCAGGAAGCATTTATAAGGAACCGCACAAGCAATTCGGAGGCTCGAGTCGCATCTGAGGAGTTGCTGGGGACTAGACCAAAGATTTCCTCATACGGGAAGTGCAAGAATTTCTGGGAAAAGGTCAACTTGATACTTGGTGAGAACTTAAGAGACAGTATGTGGTTACATCCAGATGCAATGCCTAACTCACTAGCCATTGAAAATGTTGACGCATTTATTGCAGGAGATGCAAAGTACCGAGGAATTACGCTGAATGATAACGCGAACAGCATAAAAATTGACCACGACTGGGACTCACTGCTCAAGTAATTTCCAAGCGGTTCTCGGGTGGTTTTGTGGCGGTTTGTTCACACCTGAGAATGCGCGCACAAGTAAAGTGGATGAGTTGTTCTATACTCCGGATTCTGTACCATAATTGATGGCAATCATCTATCTAGGTCTACAATTGCTTGTAGACTCAAGCAGTCTACCCGAATTTATTGAGCGAACAACCCTAAATTCTACTTGACCTTGCTACGCGTGGGGTTTACCATTCACATAAATTCTACTACTAGAACATGTCACCATGTGTGCTGTGAGCTCTTACCTCAACTCTTTTCACCCTTACTTCAGTTCTACGCACGCACCGCACCAACACCGTGCCCACGCATCAAGAGCGGTATAGTTTCTGTGGCACTTTCCCTAAGATCACTCTCGGTTGCTGTTAACAACCACGCCGTTCTACGTAGTCCGGAAGTTCCTCGTGAAAAACACGCGATTGCCCAAACAACTCATCCAGGCGCATTATACCACAAAATTATCAAAAAGTACACACTAGATGAAGAAATGTGCTACAATGGTAACGTTGTATTTTATGGAAAGGACATGTATTATGTTAAGTGCTGAGGTTGTTGGCAATATTGCTACTATTGGTTGCGGTTTGGCTGCCATTGGTCCTGGTGTCGGTTTGGGTATCATGATTGGTAAAACAATTGAGGGCACGGCTCGTCAACCTGAAATTGCCAGTAAGTTACAGTCTACCATGTTTATTGGTGTTGCATTCATTGAAGTTCTGGCACTTTTGGGTTTGATCGCAGGTTTCTTATTTACGAGTTAGTTAGTTTCAAGGGAAGATGATTATGTCAAGTACTTTGAATACCGCTAGTTCTGCGGTTCTTTATACTGAAAATGAGCACAAGGGTATTGATTTATTTATACCGGCACCTTCTGAAATCCTGTGGTCATTCGTCGTTGTTGCAGTTTTGGCGGTTTTTTTCTACAGGTTTGCGCTACCGAAGATGGACGAGGTTTTCGATAAGCGCGCAGAAAAGATAGATGGTGAACTTGTAAACGCTAGTAATATCAAGGCAGAAGCAGAAAAACTGTATGCTGACTACACGTCTCAAATGAAGGATGTCAAGTTGGAAGCTACCAAGATCAAAGATGATGCACGAAATGAGGCGGCACACATCATAAATTCTGCAAAAATCAAGGCTTCCAATGATGCGGAACTTATTATCAAGAATGCGTATCGGGCAGTTGCATCGGAGAGCAAGAGAGTTGAAAACTTGCTGAAGAAGGAGGTGGGGTCACTAGCCATGTCAATCACCCAAAGTATGCTTCAAAAAGGTGTTGACAACACTCAGCAACAATCAAAAATTCTTGATGCCGCACTAGGCAAGTTCGAAAGTAGTTTCAAGGAAGTTGAAAATGACGGTAAAAGAGAACTCAGCAACAAGAATGCAAACAGCCGCTCGGGTGCAGGTGCAGATAAAAATGCAGTAGTTAAGCGAGTTTCTTCAAGCAAATTTGCCCAGACTAGAGCTAGTCGTTTTTATATGAAACCACGCACAAAAGATGAGTCGGAGGACTAGTAGTAATGATTGATTTTGGTTTAGCCAGAACTTCACAAGATTCAATTCTATCTGTTGGCCAGGAGTTTGCAGAAGCGATACAAAATGCAAGTTCAAGCATAAACTTCAAGTGTGCTGAGGAGTTTTTTGAGTTGGTGTTTGCACTGGAGATGCACCCACTGCTAGCTAAGAAGTTAACTGATCCAAATCGGAGTGTTGCAGATAGGCAGACTCTTGCAAAAAAGGTTCTTAAGGCATTGAAACCCGAGAAGTTAACGGTTTCTATAGTTTCTAAACTGGTTGAGAATAAATGGTCAAGACCTAGAGATCTGCAAGTTGCTGTTGGAAAGTTTGGTTTCACGAGTTGTATTATTTCTGTGCAAGCGCAAGAAGTTGAAGGCAAAGGTACAAGAAAAATCTCGCGGCTGGAGCAAACTGAACAAGAATTGTTTGAACTTGTGGTTAAACTTAAGGACTTGTCAAAGGTAGACCCTGATATTGTGCGTCTGCGCGAGCTTTTGTCAACGTCAAGTCAACCACTAGATGGTAGAATTGAGGTTGTTGATCAGCTGTTTGGCAATAAGTCCAGAATCGGCACAAAACTAGATCCAGTAACGATTCTTTTTGCCAAATATGCAACTGCCATGCCCGACGGCGGAAAGTACCTGGGGAGTTTACAAAAGGTTGCAGAAAAGATAGCGGAAACCAGATCACTTCAAATAGTTAATGCAGTTGTGGCAGTTCCACCCACCGCCAAGCAGGTGAAGCGACTTGAGAAGTTGTGCGAGAAAAAGTACAAGAAAGACATTCAGCTGAATATTGTGGTTGACAAAACTATACTAGGTGGACTGAAGATTTCTGTGGAAGATGAGGTTTTTGACTTGACTTTGCTGAATGCATTCAACAAGTTCAGAAGTGATTTTGAAGTGGAATTTAAGGCATAGATGAGAAAGAGGATAAAATGGTAGATGTGAAGATAAGTAGTAGCGATATTCGCAAGGCGCTTGATGGTTTTATTAAAAATTTCAATACGGATGCACCTCAAATGAACGAAGTTGGACATGTTAGTGCCGCTGGTGATGGAATTGCTCGTGTTGTTGGACTTCCTAGCGCCAGGGCTTCAGAATTGCTACGCTTTGAGGATGGGACACTTGGATTGGCAATGAATCTTGATGAGCGAGAAATTGGAGTTGTTGTTCTTGGAGATTTTGAGTGCATTGATGAGGGGCAAGAAGTTCGCAGGACTGGTGAAGTGCTTTCAGTTCCAGTTGGAGACGGTTACTTGGGGCGCGTTGTTGATGCAATGGGAGATCCGGTTGATGGTCTGGGCAAGATCAAAACTGAAGGACGCAGAGTTCTTGAAGCGCAAGCACCTGGTGTTATGGACCGCGAGTCTGTTTTCGAGCCGCTGCACACGGGAATTAAGGCAGTTGATACGATGACTCCAATTGGACGAGGGCAGAGGCAGTTGATAATTGGAGACAGGCAGACTGGCAAGACAGCAATTGCAATTGATACAATTATCA